>NZ_JAYGHD010000294.1:0-11385 GCF_034932245.1 Nostoc sp. UHCC 0251 | reverse complement strand
ACTGTGGGATTTGGAGACAGGAAAGGAAATCTCTACCCTGAGAGGTCATAACGACGCGGTAAATGCAGTAGCCATTACCCCAGATGGTCAAACAGCCGTTTCTGCTTCTGGTGACAACACCCTAAAACTGTGGGATTTGAAGACAGGAAAGGAAATTTCTACCCTGATAGGTCATAAAGACTCGGTAACAGCAGTAGTCATTACCCCAAATGGTCATACAGCAATTTCTGTTTCTAATAGCCTGGAACTGTGGACTTTGAAACTCTGGGATTTGGAGACGGGTAGGGAAATCTCTACTTTGAGAGGTCATAAAGACTCGGTAACAGCAGTAGCGATCGCCCCAGATGGCAAAACAGCAGTTTCTGCTTCTAGTGACAACACCTTGAAACTGTGGAATTTGGAGACAGCAAGAGATTTCTCTTCCCTGAGAGGCCGTCTGAAACTATTAAAACTGTGGGATTTAGAGACGAAAAGGGAAATCTCTACCCTAAGCGGTCATAAAGACTCGGTAAATGCAGTAGCCATTACCCCAGATGGTCAAACAGCGGTTTCTGCTTCTAGTGACAACACCCTGAAACTGTGGAATTTGAAGACAGGGAGGGAAATCTCTACCCTAAGCGGTCATAACGACTCGGTAAATGCAGTAGCCATTACCCTAGATGGTCAAACAGCGGTTTCTGCTTCTAGTGATAACACCCTGAAACTGTGGACTCTGAAACTGTGGACTCTGAAATTGTGGAATGTGGAGACGAGAAGGGAAATCTTTACCCTGAGAGATCATAGAGGTTCAGTAAATGCAGTAGCCATCACCCCAGATGGAAAAAAAGCCATTTCTGCTTCTAATAACCTGAAACTGTGGAATTTGAAGACAGGATGGCAAATCTCTACCCTGAGAGGTCATAACGATTCGGTAAATGCAGTAGCGATCGCCCCAAATAGTCAAACTGCGATTTCTGCTTCTAGTGACACCACCCTGAAACTGTGGGATTTGGAGACAGGAAAGGAAATCTCTACCCTGAGAGGTCATAACGACTCAGTAAATGCAGTTGCGATCGCTCCAGATGGCCAAAAAGCTGTTTCTGCTTCAGATGACAAGACCTTAAAACTGTGGGATTTAGAGACAGGAACGGAAATCTCTACCCTGACTGGTCATAACCACTGGGTAAAAGGAGTAGCGATGCCTGCGGTGGTCAAAGCCAACGCCCCAGATGGTCAAAAAGCTGTTTCTGCTTCTGCTGACCACACCCTGAAATTGTGGGATTTAGACACAGCACAGGAAATCTCTACTTTTACTGGTGAAAGTTATATATATTGCTGTGCTATTTCCCCAGATGGATTGATAATTGCAGCAGGTGAAAGTTCAGGGCGGGTTCATTTCCTCCGTTTAGAAGGGGGTTCAGAAAATGAATAACATTACTCAAAATACAATCAATATCCCCAGCTATCCCCCAGAATTTAAGCAAATCATTAACGCTAAAAATCAAAACTTTGTCGGTCGTGAATTTGTATTTTCTGCTATCAACAACTTTCTCAATCAATCTGACCGGGGCTACTTTACTATTATTGGCGATCCTGGTATTGGTAAAAGTGCTATTCTTGCCCATTATGTCAGCCAAAATCCTGGCGTTGTTTATTACAATATCGAAATTGCAGGAAAAAATCGCATTGAGGAATTTCTGACGACGATTTGCACTCAATTAATAGAAATCGTTCAAAATCAAGGTAGTACAACTTGTGTTGAGCAGAGTCGAAATAATCTCACCGCTAAGTTTCCTGATTCTACCACAGAAGACAGCGGGTTTTTATCGCTACTATTGCAACAAATCAGCGATAGATTGCATCCAGAACAACGTTTAATTATTACTATAGATGGCTGCGATCGGATTGATATCAACAATCAACCACGAGGCTCCAATATTTTCTATTTACCCCGTTATCTACCTGAAAAAGTTTATTTTATTCTTAGCCGTCGTCCTTTTTTAACAGATAAATCAGGTTTATTAATTGAAAATCCAGCCCAATCTTTAGATTTATCAAATTACCCTGAACAAAATCGTGCTGATATCCAGGAATATATCAAAAATTATTTAAATGAATCATGTCATTCTGTAGACGCTTCCGCGGCTTACCGTAGGGTGCATAGCCTTAGCGAAGAGAAGAATCCCGGAGATGTTTCGCTCAACATAACAAAGCCAGGTTTTAATGATGAAACCAATTTTCTGTATGTTAAAGAAATCTTAGCAGCTATTAATGAGGATATTTACCCCCCAAATTTACAAATTTGTTACCAAAATCATTTAGAAAAGATGAATTTAGCAAGCATTAAAAAGCAACCAATAGCTTTACAGGTGTTAAATATCTTAGTTCAAGAGCAATCAATAGCAATAGAAATCATAGCAGAAAGATTAGATACAGATGAATATGAAATCAAGGTAATTTTAGACAAGTGGCGAGAGTTTTTACATTTAGAATCAATAGGAGCAGAAATCCACTATAGTATTTATCATCCTAGTTTTCGTGATTGGTTGAGGCAACAAATAGAGTCTAACTTTTGAGAACACCTCACACCTTGCGATATAATGTTTCACCACATACGCATGGGAACCGCCATAACCCCTTTATAGAGAAATTGAGGCTGAAAGCATTTAAGGGTTTATTTGAAAAAATCTCATTTTAAAAGCAGATCGACTTAAACTCTTGGCAGAGTAATATCTTATTAAAGAGTAGGAGTAATAAGCAATAATTATGCCTAAATATGTACTTTGGGGAACTTACTGCGAAGACGTTCTTGAAAAACGCACCCCCCACCGTGAAGCTCATTTAGACGGATTAGCAAAACAGAAAGAATCTGGTGTGCTGATTACTATTGGCCCTACCAAAGATGTTACAAAAGTTTTTGGGATTTACGAAGCCGAAGATGAAGCCACTGTACGCCAGTTGATTGAAAATGACCCCTACTGGAAAAATGGCATTTGGACTGAATATTCTGTCAAAGAATGGATTCAAGCTTTTTAAGGACTTCCAGTTAAAAAAACATCCCACGCTCCGCGTTCGCGTAAGCGTCCCATAGAGTATGTAAGGGCGCAAGGCCTTGCGCCCCGAAGAATTGTGTGTAATCCAAGCAATTGAAAACTGCTATAAGTAATCTCATGGCCCAAAGGGAGTAATCTGAATAGAAAAGGCGATTGACGCTTTTGATTTGAAATAAATGAAAATTTGGCAGGTTGATTTTTATCGTCGTCCGTTGCCAGATGCATCTGGACAAGTTTTATGGGAGTTGTTGATTTGTGACGCAACTCGCAGCTTTGAGTATGAAGCCACCTGTCTCCAGTCAGCAGCAAACTCTAATTGGGTAGCTGCTCAACTCGAACTAGCCGCAGGTGAAAAATTGCCAGATGTGATCCAGGTGTTTCGTCCTCAGTCTCTCAGCTTAATTGAGGCGGCTGGACGTAATTTAAGTATTAATGTCGAACCTACCCGCCACACTTTGGCATTAAAGCAGTGGTTACAAGAAAAGCAATATCCCTCAACGCTGGATAAACCACCCCCAGCACCATTACCAGAAAACCTTTGGGGAGAACAATGGCGTTTTGCAAGTTTAGCTGCTAGTGATGTAGAAACGAGATTTAGCGATCGCCCCATTCCCATTTTGCACCTCCCAGAACATCGCAAACCCATCAATTTGGGTTTAGCATCAACAGTACCCGTCCCTGGTGTGGTAATTTATGGTGGACGGCAATCGATGCGCCTAGCGCGGTGGTTGCAGCAAGCCCGTCCCGTAGCCTTAAATTACATATCTGGCGCACCGGATGGCTTAGTATTAGAGGCTAGCTTGGTAGACAGGTGGATTGTTGCTACTTTTGAAGATCCAGAAGTTACAACAGCAGCCCAAGCATTTGAACAACGGAAAAAACATTGCCGAGGATTACATTTTTTGTTAGTTCAACCCGATGATTCCGGGATGACTTATAGCGGCTTTTGGTTGTTGCGGGCAGAAGATTGATATTAATTGTCAAAAATATTTGTCCGCTTAGTTTTTATAGCTAAAAAAGACGATGGAAGTCACAATTACAATTACCTAGAACCAGCCCTTTCAAGGTCTTGTAATTTTCCCCAAATTATAGTTAGTTGAAAAAATAAAGTTGGAAAATGGGGAATACATTTAAACCTTATTTGATACAGTACTGACTACACAAGCATCAGTTACGAATTACGTTAGCGCAGCGTTAGCGACGCAGGAGCGTCATTACGAATTACGAATTACGAATTAGAAAGTCACCACACTCCGGATTGATTCGCCTTTGTGCATCAATTCAAAAGCATCATTAATTTGCTCAATGGGCATCACATGGGTAATTAAATCATCAATATTTATCTTACCCTCCATATACCAATCAACAATTTTCGGCACATCTGTACGTCCTCTCGCGCCACCGAATGCCGAACCTTTCCAAACGCGCCCAGTTACTAATTGAAAAGGACGAGTGCTAATTTCTTGTCCAGCACCAGCAACACCAATAATTACGCTCACGCCCCAACCTTTGTGGCAGCATTCTAATGCTTGACGCATAATTTTGACATTACCGATACATTCAAAACTGTAATCAGCCCCACCTTTTGTTAAATCAACCAAATAAGGAACTAAATCCCCCTCTACTTCTTGGGGATTAACAAAGTGCGTCATACCAAACTTTTCTGCCAAGGTGCGTTTGCTGGGATTAATATCCACCCCGACAATCATATTCGCTCCCACCATCCGCGCCGCTTGGATAACATTTAAACCAATACCACCCAAGCCGAAAACCACTACATTTGCTCCCGGTTCCACTTTGGCAGTATTGATGACTGCACCAACACCAGTAGTCACACCACAGCCTATATAACAAACCTTATCAAATGGGGCATCTTCCCGAATTTTTGCTAAAGCAATTTCTGGCAGCACCGTATAGTTAGCAAAAGTTGATGTACCCATATAATGATGAATCATCTGCCCATTGATGCTAAAACGACTGGTGCCATCGGGCATGACACCGCGTCCTTGAGTTAAGCGAATGGCTTGACAAAGATTAGTTTTGAAGCTCAAACAATATTCGCACTGGCGGCATTCGGGAGTGTATAGGGGAATTACATGATCCCCTGGTTTGAGACTGGTGACACCAGCGCCTACCTCCACTACCACACCAGCGCCTTCATGCCCCAAAATAGCCGGAAACAAACCTTCGGGATCATCACCAGATAGGGTAAAAGCGTCGGTATGACAAACCCCGCTGGCTTTCACCTCAACTAATACTTCGCCAGCTTGTGGCCCCGATAGTTGAACGGTTTCAATTGTCAACGGCTTACCTGCGCTGTAAGCTACTGCTGCTTTAACTTGCAACATCAGCCCTCCTGTATAGTTTTGTTATTGGGCATTGGGCATGGGGCATGGGGCATTGGGCATTGGGCATGGGGCATTGGGCATTGGGCATGGGGTATGGGGCATTGATTATTCGCCTTATCTCCCTCATCATCCCCTGCTCCCTTATCCTCCCCTGCTCCCCCTGCCTCCCCTGCTCCCTACTCCTTCCCCAGTCCCCTCTAGCCATTGAGCGTATGATACACTTTTGTATCACTTAATCGTATTTACTAAGAACGATCGCCCCTATAACGATAAATATTACTTTGTTAAAATATCATTCTCTGGCTAGATTGGTTAAAGGCGGCAACAGCTGTTTTGACAACAATGTAAACTGAATGTCAGCAGCAATCCCCAAATAATTTGTCCACCCCTCGATTAATACATTTTGTCACAGCTTATGAACCCTGCCCTAACTCAAATTGGCGCTCAAATGTCTAACCTGACTGGCGTCAGAGCAATCATGAAGGATATTATCGAAACATTACGAGCGGGTGCAGGGCAGCAATTTATTAATTTGAGTGCTGGGAATCCGTTGATTTTGCCAGAGGTAGAGCAGTTATGGCGGGATTGTACTGCACAGCTTTTGGCTAGCCCCGAATATGGTGAGGTAGTTTGTCGTTACGGCTCAAGTCAGGGTTATGCACCATTAGTTGAAGCGATCGCTAATGATTTTAACAAACGCTACGGGTTAAACTTAAGCGATCGCAATATCCTCATCACCCCCGGCAGTCAAACCCTCTACTTCTACGCTGTGAATAGCTTCGGTGGCTACACCCCTAGCGGCGAGTTAAAACAAATCGTTTTGCCCCTCAGCCCTGACTACACAGGTTACGGCGGCCTCTCCTTAGTTCCAAAAGCCTTAACTGCTTACAAACCAACTCTCGATATTGATGAAGCCGCCCACCGATTTAAATACCGCCCCGACTTCAGCCAACTGTCGATTTCAGAAAATACGGGTTGTATCCTCTTCTCTCGCCCCTGTAATCCCACTGGTAATGTCCTCACTGAGGATGAGGTGAAAAAGATTGCTGCTTTAGCTGCGCCTTACAATCTACCCGTGTTAATTGACTCAGCTTATGCGCCTCCCTTCCCGGCATTGAACTTTACTGAAATGACACCAGTGTTTGGTGATAACATCTTACACTGCATGAGTTTATCGAAAGCGGGATTACCAGGAGAAAGGGTTGGTATTGCCATTGGGGATGAAAAGTGGATTGAAGTGCTGGAGTGTTTCCAAGCAAATATTAGTCTCCATTCTTCACGTTACGGCCAAGCGATCGCAGCTCTTGCAATTAACTCTGGCGCTTTAGTGGAAATTTCTCACACTGTCATCCGTCCCTTTTACCAAAATAAGTTTACCGTTTTAGAAACCAGCTTAGAAGAAGCGATGCCCAAGGATTTACCTTGGTTCCTCCATCGCGGTGAAGGAGCAATTTTTGCTTGGTTGTGGTTACAGGATTTACCCATCAGTGACTGGGAATTTTACCAGCAAGTTAAGCAAGTAGGTGTGATTATTGTCCCAGGAAGTAGCTTCTTCCCCGGTTTAGAGGAAGAATGGGCGCACAAACACCAATGCTTCCGCATCAGCCTTACAGGTACGGATGAAGAGATAGCTACTGCTATGCAACGTTTAGCAAAAGTGGCTGAAGAAGCTTATAAAGGTGCGGCGGTGACTGCCTAGTACCGCAAGGCGGAATTAAAAATTAAAAATTAAAAATGAAACACGAACAAGCTAACAAAGAGATAGGGAGCAAAGGCACGGAACCGCAGAAAAGCAGAGGAGGAAAAGGAAAATCAAAAAGATCCAGTCCCCAATCCCCAATCCCCAGTCCCCAGCCTCCAGTTCCCAATACCCAATCCCCAGTCCCTAATCTCGACAATTGGCTAGAAATTGGTAAGATTGTTTCCCCTCAAGGATTGTCTGGAGAATTAAAGGTTTATCCTGTATCAGACTTCCCCGAAAGATTTGAAGTACCGGGAAAACGTTGGTTGTTGCGTTCAGGTGACACAGAACCGCAACCAATCGAATTATTAACAGGACGTTATATCAGTAATAAAAACTTGTATGTGATCAAATTAGCTGGCGTGGAAAATTGCGATCAGGCGGAGGCGTTGCGCGGTTGTAAGTTAATGGTGCCAGCAAGCGATCGCCCCCAACTAGGCGAAGATGAATACCATGTCCTCGATTTGATTGGCTTGGAAGTCTTCATGCAAGCATCTGGCGAACTCGTTGGTACAGTGGTAGATATCATCCCGGCTGGCAATGATTTGTTAGAAGTCAAGTTGCATGAATCATTTGCTACTGACAAAAAGCAAAAAACTGTTTTGATTCCATTTGTGGAAGCGATCGCACCAGTAGTAGACTTGAAATCTAATCGCATTGAAATTACCCCACCGCCTGGGTTATTGGAAATTAATAATTAGATCATTAATTAAATGGAAATTATTAATTTTGAATTTTGAATTTTGAATTTGGAGCAAAGCGACGTGACTCAAGCTTTACCAAAAATCGTAACATTTGAAGAATTTGTCAAGTGGAAGCCAGAGAATGAGCGCTATGAATTGCACAACGGAACAATTGTTAAAATGCCTCAACCTGTAGGAGATCATGAAGAGGTAACAGGATTTTTAGCCTTTGAACTGACTAGAGAATGTATCCGTCTAAATCTCCCATACTTCATACCCAAGACAGTGCTTGTCAAACCACCTGTAAATGAATCAGGTTATTCGCCAGATGTACTGTTGTTGAATCGCCCTAATTTAATAAATGAACCTCTGTGGAAGAAAGAATCTACCGTTATTCAACCTGCATCAATTCCTGTAATTGTTGAGGTTGTTAGTACAAATTGGCGTGATGATTACCTCAAAAAATATGCAGATTATGAAGAGATGGGAATTCCTGAATACTGGATTGTTGATTATGCTGCTTTAGGTGGTAGGGAATTTATTGGCAAACCAAAACAACCTACTATCTTAGTTTGTTCTTTAGATGAAGGTGAGTATCAAGTTAGTAAGTTTAGAGGTACAGACCGCATTCATTCTCAAACATTTTCAGAGCTAAATTTAACTGCTCAACAGATTTTTCAAGCGGGTAATACTTCAACGTAATATATGCTGGCTAAATAATTATTAATTCATATTTTGAGGATAAAGAAACTTGATTTATCAATGGATAAATGAAACTGAAGAAAATGCAAATTGATAGTATTAATCAATAGTCACAGCTATGTCAGTCGTAATACATCGCTCTTCATCTTTTGGCCAAAGCCAAAGAATTTAGTCACAAAGGCTGGAAAAATTGATCAAGAGTAGATGGCCATTATCTGGAAAAAAAGTATAATTACTTACTGATGAACCCGTCAAAATCCTTTTGTAATGGAGTGTCGAAATGACATTAGCTACAACTCCACAAACAAAGCCTTTAACAGATGAAGAATTACAGAAGATAAACGCCTATTGGCGTGCTGCTAACTATCTTTCCGTTGGGCAGATATATCTACTGGACAATCCGCTACTTAGAGAACCGCTAAAGCTGGAACACGTCAAACCCAGACTCTTGGGGCACTGGGGAACAACACCAGGGCTGAACTTGATCTATGTTCACCTGAATCGGGTCATCAAAAAATATGACCTAAACACCATCTATATTGCTGGGCCTGGTCATGGAGGCCCTGGACTGGTAGCCAACACCTACCTAGAAGGCACTTACAGCGAGTATTATCACAACATCTCCCAGGATGCAGAAGGAATCCAGAAACTCTTCAAACAATTTTCTTTCCCTGGTGGTATTCCCAGCCACGTTGCACCGGAAACTCCCGGTTCGATCCACGAAGGCGGAGAACTAGGTTATGCCCTTGTCCACGCTTTCGGCGCTGCCTTTGATAACCCTGACTTGATCGTTGCTGCTGTTGTGGGTGACGGCGAAGCTGAAACAGGTGCTTTAGCAACTAGCTGGCATTCCAACAAGTTTCTTAACCCTGTGCATGATGGGGCTGTACTGCCGATCCTTCACTTAAATGGGTATAAAATTGCTAACCCAACATTACTGGCACGGATCAGTCATGAGGAATTAGAAAGCCTATTTGTAGGCTACGGCTACAAGCCCTACTTTGTCGAAGGTGACGATCCCGCAGATGTCCACCAGCAGATGGCGGCGACTCTAGATATAGCGATCGCCGAAATTCAAAACATCCAGAGAGAAGCCCGCGTACATGGTTTCACTGAACGTCCTCAGTGGCCAATGATTGTTTTGAGAACCCCCAAAGGTTGGACAGGGCCCAAGGAAGTAGATGGTAAAAAAACCGAAGGTTATTGGCGATCGCACCAAGTTCCCTTGAGCAACATCGCTAAACAGCCAGAACACCTGAAAATCCTAGAAGATTGGATGAAGAGTTACCAACCAGAAGAACTCTTCGACAGCAACGGTAAGCTGATTCCTGAACTAAGAGAACTGGCTCCCAAAGGTCATCGGCGCATGGGTGACAATCCCCACGCTAACGGCGGTCTTCTGCTGTGCGATTTGAAGATGCCTGACTTTCAAGACTATGCCGTAGATGTTCTCAAACCAGGGCAAGCGATCGCTGAAGCTACCCAAGTTGCCGGAAAATTTCTGCGGGATATCATGCATCTTAACCAAGAAAGCCGCAACTTCCGCATCCTCGGCCCCGATGAAACAGTATCAAATCGCTTAGGCGGTGTGTTAGAAGTCACAGACCGGACTTGGGTAGCCCAGAACCTTCCCGAAGATGACCACCTTTCCCCCGACGGTCGGGTGATGGAAGTTCTCAGCGAAACTAATTGTCAAGGATGGTTAGAAGGCTACCTCCTCACAGGACGCCACGGGTTTTTCTCTTGCTATGAGGCGTTCATCCACATCATTGATTCGATGTTCAATCAGCACGCCAAATGGCTGAAAACGACCAGAGATATTCCCTGGCGTAAACCAATTGCTTCCCTCAATTATCTACTCACCTCCCACGTTTGGCGGCAAGACCACAACGGTTTCTCCCACCAAGATCCCGGTTTTATTGACCATGTAGTTAACAAAAAAGCAGAGATCGTTCGCGTGTATTTGCCCCCCGATGCCAACACTCTGCTATCGGTAACTGACCATTGTTTAAGAAGCCGCAACTATGTCAACGTCATCGTTGCTGGAAAGCAACCAGCATTGCAATACCTAAATATGGATGCTGCTATCAAGCATTGCACCAAAGGCATCGGTATTTGGGAATGGGCAAGTAACGACCAAGACGGTGAACCAGATGTAGTGATGGCTTGTGCTGGGGATATTCCCACTTTAGAAACTTTAGCGGCCGTGGACATTCTGCGTCAGCACTTCCCTGAGTTAAAAGTGCGGGTGGTGAATGTAGTCGATTTAATGACACTACAGCCAAAAAGCGAACATCCTCACGGTTTAAGCGAAAAAGACTTTGACACGATTTTCACCACTGATAAACACATTATCTTTGCTTTTCATGGCTATCCTTGGTTGATTCATCGCTTAACCTATCGCCACACCAACCACAGTCAGCTGCATGTGCGTGGCTACAAAGAAGAGGGAACTACCACCACCCCCTTTGATATGGTTGTTCTTAACGAGCTTGATCGTTTCCATTTAGTAATGGACGTAATCGATCGCGTACCAAAATTAGGATATAGGGCAGCTTATGTCAAACAGCAGTTGCAAGATAAGCTGATCGAACACAAACATTACATTGAGAAGTACGGCGACGATATGCCGGAAATTCGTGACTGGAAGTGGCCCTATTAACTAATTACTAATTCGTAATTCGTAATTCGTAATTCGTAGTGAAGAATTCTTCGCTACGAATTATTTTAATCTCTTCTCTCTGTGTTAACCGTGTTTCTGTGGTTAAAATAATTGCTCTTTAACCGCAGAGGTGCAGGAATGCTGAGAAAAATAAAAGATTTTAGGCGTTGCTGATTCCATGTATGAAAATGATTTTGCATAATACCAAAATCCTTGT
>NZ_JAYGHD010000293.1:0-60088 GCF_034932245.1 Nostoc sp. UHCC 0251 | reverse complement strand
CATCTTTCCTCCCTCACGGGAATATCCCTGACTTTCCTACCTGGGCAGTTACGAAAATACTTGAAATTCAAGAACTGCTGACAGAAAAACATCAGACTTATAGTCAAAAGACTAGCCTGCTACATAGGCTAGGAAGACTATTAGTTACTTTTAAGGAATATGAAGCAGCTCTCACATCCTATGACCAAGCAGTGAAAATTAGACCTGATTTCCATGTAGCTTGGAATAATCGGGGGATTGCGTTAGGAAATTTAAGACGCTATGAAGAAGCGATCGCATCCTTCGATAAGGTACTGGAAATTAGAGCAGATGACCACCAAACTTGGGGCAACCGGGGCATTACACTACGCAGTTTAGGATGCCATGAAGAAGCAATCGCATCCTTCAATAAGGTACTGGAAATTAAACCAGATAACCACCAAGCTTGGAACAATCGGGGCATTGCACTAGACAGTTTAGGACGCCATGAAGAAGCGATCACATCCTACGACCAAGGACTAAAATTCCAATCAGATTTTCACGAAGCTTGGTATCATCGGGGCATTGCACTACGCAATTTAGGACGCCATGAAGAAGCGATCGCATCCTACGACCAAGCACTAAAATTACAACCAGATTATCACCAAGCTTGGAACAATCGGGGCATTGCACTAGGCAATTTAGGATGCCATAAAGAAGCACTTATCTCCTTCGATAAGGCATTGAAAATTAAACCAGATTACCACCAGGCTTGGTACAGCAGGGGACGTACACTATTTAACTTAGGTGTCTACATTGAGGCGATTGTAAGTTATGAACGCTGCTTGGAAATTAAATCAGACTACCACTATGCCTGGGAGAGCCGAGGTTACGCTTTATATAGCTTAGTTCGTTATGCTGAAGCAATCGCCAGTTTTGACAAAGTACTAAAAATACAACCCGAACACTACCAATCATTGAACAACCGAGGCTATTTATTGCTTAAAGAATACTCTTGTGAAGGAATAATTTCTATTTATGAAAAGGCGCTGGAAATAGGATTTTCACTTGATGAATTTACTAATAAACAAGGGTCTATGATCTTCGATTTAGGGCGATTCAAAGAAGCTATTTTAAATTTTGAAAAAGCTCTTAAAATTAAACCAGATTTTGAATTAGCCTGGACAAATAGAGGTTTTGCACTTTATTACTTAGGTCGATATGAGGAGGCTATAGAAAGTTACAATAAAGCTCTTGAATTTCAATATGAGGACTACGTTTGCTGGTCTAATAAAGGCTTTGCACTAATGAAGTTAGAGCGCTATGAAGAAGCTATTGCCAGTTTTGATAGAGTTATAGAGATTAAACCTGATAATCATACTGCTCGGTACAACAATGCTTCCTGTTATGCTTCACAGAACAATGTCGAATTATCACTTGAAAATCTACAGCAGGCTATCAACATAAATCCTGACGAATATCGTGAGATGGCAAAAACTGACTCAGGTTTTGATGGTATTAGAGAAGATGAGCGCTTTCAAATTTTAATTCAACAAAAGATGTAGCGATAGTTTTAGACAGATGAAATTAAAAGCGATGCCTATAAATTACTAAATATAAAATTAACCCATCTTCAGAAATACAAATCAAATGTCAGAAAACGCACAAGAGCAAAAACAGCTATCTCTCAAAGAAATTGCTAGCCGATCTTTAGAAGAACGTCACAAAATATTAGAACCTTTTATCGCCGCCATAGCCGAAGATTTTTTGAATGACCCTGAATTAACAGAATTCTCAGTTTTAGATGGTGAAGACTGGGAAATTGAAAATGACAACATAATTTATATGGAAGAATACCAAAGCATCCGCAACCATGACGCTTTTTTGAACGGCTACGCACCAGAAGACGAAGGACTTTATGACGACTGAAAATTAAAAGCGATCATTTTGATAAAAATCATGTCACAACTTAAAATTGACTATCCAGAAACTTTACCAGATGCCTTACAGCAAACGCGAGAACAGTTTGAACAAGAAGCAAAAATGGCGATGGCAGTTAAACTATTTGAAATGAAACGCATTTCTTCTGGTTTAGCTGCACAGTTAGCAGGTATAGATAGGGTAACTTTTTTACTTAATTTACACCGTTATGGTGTAGGGATGATTGATTTAACTGAAGGTGAAATAGATCCTTGAATAATTCGTAATTGGTAATTCGTAATAATACTTCGACATTACTAAATACTTAAATTTTCTCCTTCACCCACTCCCGAAAATTTCTCGTCATTCTCATCACCCCAATTCTTTGGCTTTCTTCTAAAAATCGAGCAATTTCAATTAAAGGCAACTGTGCAAAAATTAGCGAGTTATTACACTCTATATACTTCCCTTGTCGCAATTGATAAATATACAGCACACCTTCCTCATAACGCCAAAGTTCCATAACACCTAAAGACGCATAAATATCAAATTTATTCAGCGAAGAACTCGTTAAATCTATTTCTACTACTAAATCTGGTGCTGGGTCACGGTTCAAATCAATTTCTGATTTGTTCCTCACCAACGCTTCATTGCGAATATAGTAACTGCTATCTGGTTCTGCACCACGCCGTAAATCTTCCCGTTTCAAAGTCGTTGAACCTGTAGGAAAAATCTCTAAATTCAACTCTTCACCCAAAACGAAAATGAGCATTTTCAACAAGCAATTCCAATGTTCATGCGGCATCAGTGGAGTCATAATTTCCAGCATTCCTTGGTCATAGGTGATGCGAGAGGCTCTATCCTCTCCCATCTCAGCTAGCATGGTTTCAAAAGTCTGCCAACTGATATTTTTCAATACAGCCCTTTGTTCTGAGGCGGCGCGTGTTGTTACCATTGCTCGATTTGTGAGTTACTACCACCAAAATAGCGTCAAATAAATACCCACCGTGAACTAATTCCTAACGCATCCCTCAAAGGAGATAGATAGCAGCCTAAACCCTGTTGTAAAATAAACATATAAGGATTCGGGGGGCCATTTAACTGGTCATAAACGCCTATAGAGACTATTTTTGGAAATCTCCAAGGTTTGAAGTCCAGCCAGCTGAAGCAACTACAGCGGCTGTATCACCAGCGTATACCGGGCGATCGCATCACCACGTCCGAGTTTTCCCAGCGTCTGGCAGCAATTAGCACAGAAGTCAACCAGCCTGTGTGCGCTTACATCAACCGTCGCGGACAAGTGATTCGCGTCGGGGTAGGCACACCGCGTCAAACGCAAATACCACCGATGGAATTGCCCCGTTACGGTGCAGAACGACTCAGTGGTATTCGTTGTATTGCCACCCATCTGAAGCCAGAACCGCCCAACGAAGCCGCACTCACGGCTATGGCACTGCAACGCTTAGATGCTCTAGTTGTCCTAAATATTACCGGAACCGGATTCACACGGCGGGGAGGCGGTGCGACTGGGTATGTGAAAGAAGCTTATCTAGCTCATCTGACACCCCAAGACTCTCGCACCCTGATTCCTAGTCCTGCTGCTATCAAAGTAGAGGAAAGCCAATTCGGCTTCGCTCACTCTAAACAAATCCAAACCCCAAGTTGGAATATATCGCCACCTCTGAGCTTGGATGATCTGGCAGACCAGGATTTAGTAGACTTGGTAGAAAATCTGGAAGCGGAATTCCAGCGCGAATTTATCGCCCAGGAAGTAGATTCTGACCACGATCGCGTGCTGATTGTGGGGCTGATGACCAGTGAGACAACTCCCCTACAATTCCAAGATACCCTACTGGAATTGGCACGGTTAGTTGATACTGCTGGGGGAGATGTATTACAGACAATACAACAAAAGCGATCGCGCGTTCATCCCCAGACGGTAGTTGGCGAAGGTAAGGTGCAAGAAATTGCCCTAACTGCCCAAACACTAGGAGTCAACCTCGTCGTCTTTGACCGCGACCTCTCACCCTCCCAAGTCCGCAACTTAGAAATGCAAATTGGCATCCGGGTGGTTGATCGCACCGAAGTGATTTTGGATATCTTTGCCCAACGTGCTCAGTCCCGTGCTGGTAAATTGCAAGTAGAACTAGCGCAGCTAGAATACATGCAACCGCGACTGGCTGGTAGAGGTCGCACCATGTCCCGATTAGGTGGTGGTATTGGGACTCGTGGCCCTGGTGAAACCAAACTGGAAACTGAACGCCGTGCCATTGGGCAGCGCATTTCCCGACTACAAAAAGAAGTAACTCAGTTACAAGCCCATCGTTCGCGGTTACGGCAGCGGCGACAGCATCGGGAAGTTCCCTCAGTGGCTTTAGTTGGATATACCAACGCTGGCAAGTCCACTTTGCTGAATGCTCTCACTAACGCAGAAGTTTATACAGCCGACCAGCTATTTGCCACTCTCGATCCTACCACCCGCCGTCTGGTGATTCCTTATGGCGAAACCAATGAACATCAGGAAATTCTGATTACAGATACAGTAGGGTTTATACACGAACTGCCTGCATCGTTAATGGATGCCTTCCGCGCCACCTTAGAGGAAGTCACAGAAGCCGATGCCCTACTACATTTAGTGGATTTGTCTCACCCCGCTTGGTTGCGTCATATTCGCTCAGTCAGAGAAATCTTGGCACAAATGCCAATAACTCCTGGCCCGGCGCTAGTTATTTTTAATAAGATTGATCAAGCTGATAGTGAAACACTGGCTTTAGCTAGGGAAGAATTTCCCTTAGCGGTGTTTATTTCTGCGAGTCAGCGCTTGGGATTAGAAACCCTACGTCAGCGCCTTGCCCAGTTGATTGAATATGCCGTTGACTGTGGGTAAAGATTGACAATAACTCTTGGAAATATAGTTAAAGATGCCGTGGTTATATTAACTACGGCATTTATTGTAAATATCTATCATTCAAAAAGAATATGATTAAGCTCAGTATTCAATATGGCTCAGTTAGAGCCAAAAACCTTAACCTAACCTCAGTTCGGAATAAGCTGAAACCTTGATTCTGACATTAGTTTTGAACGCCTGAAACCCTTATTATCTCGTCAAACAAAGCGATATTAATTGCCCTTGGCCTTCCTATACCCCTGCGGGGAAGCAAACTACGCATAGCGGCGACCATAGGAGAAGGGTAACTCAACTTTTTTCACGGTTTGTTGGATTTCACTACCCTTCGGCTGTCTACGTTCAACCTAACCTAAGATTCTCTTTAACTAAACCTATGAATTCAGCGTAAATACTTATAAATAATAAAATTAAAGTATTAATTTAAAGATGTGATGAATATATTGCTAATAGTCTAGACGATCTCTTTTATATTCAATTATTGTTGGTGTACTTTACTACAATATTACAAGTCTGTAAATGTCTGTGAAAAACATCATTTTTAAACTATCAGCCTTCTACGCATTTGGGGCTTGTTTTATGGCTGTGGTTCCTTCGGCTTCAGCTTTTAGTTTTTCCCCAAACAACGATAGTGTTACAGTTACCGCTACCGACATCAATCAGTCTTTTGAAATTAACTTTGGTGGTAACGTTGACACAACAAATGTTGAAGGACTCTCATCTAAAGCTATCTTTAAATTTCTAGGTTTTACTACAGTAGGTAGTAAGACTGAGGCAAAGTTTGACATTAGCTTATCCAATACATCCAGTAATGGTATCACTTCTAGGACATCTGCCTTAGGTTTTGATGTCGACAAGACGCTATTTGGAGTTGGAAACACTAATGGTTCTGGAAACACAAGAGTTTCTGGGCTTTTTAGTAATGATAGAGAAGGTTCATTTCCCAATCAATTTGGCAATGTTGATGTGTGCTTCACTAACGGAAACACCTGCCAGGGAGGTGGCAATGGCGGTGTTAGTACTGGTAGTGTGGCTGCTACTTTCTCTCCTATCCTTGCTTTCAATGGCAGTGTCACCAGCTTTACCCTGAGCAACTTGGGTGTGCGCTACCAAAGTATTACAGGCACAAGTCTGGGTACTAGCGGAACAGGTGAAGGATTCTATGTTGCTCCACCACCGCCACCAAAAAAAGTATCTGAGCCAACAACAGCAGCTGCTATCGCTCTATTTGCTGTGAGTGCATTGGTGGTTAAAAAGAAAAAGCATCTGTTGCCAGCTTAACCCTTTCCTGTCAGAGTGGGAGAACCCGATCGCTCAAAACCTTTGCTTTCGGAGCTTTGCTTTCCACTTTTTGGCTAAAAATTTTAATTCATGTTAGAAAATAAAGCTTCAAACCTTGGTTAAATCAAAGTTCCAGAGTTTGGATTCGGTTCTTGTTTACCGAGAGTGACGACAGTTCATTCAAGGGCGGTGTAGATTCATCCCTTCTCTATTAGGATGAGTCAGCCGCCCTTTTTAATAAATTTCAAAAGTAAAGTTTTAGAATTATAGGTATTAAACTAAATTCAAAACTGTATGGCTGCCAAAGTAGAAATTTACACTTGGAGAACTTGCCCCTTTTGTATCCGTGCCAAAAGTTTGCTAAAGAACAAGGGGGTTGAATTTATCGAATACAGCATCGACGGAGATGAGGTCGCCAGAAATAAAATGGCTCAAAGAGCAAATGGACGGCGCTCTTTACCGCAAATTTTCATCAATGACGATCATGTTGGCGGTTGTGATGATATCCACGCTTTAGACAGTCAAGGAAAGCTGGATGAGCTACTAACTTCTAGTAATAGCGTCTAGGTTGAGAAGGTTTTGCGATCGCTAGCGACAAGCCGCTGCAAATTACACGGCAGTCGCTACAATCCTTGAAGGGAGAGCAACGCGCTACCTTGTTTACAGACTTGTTTCTCACAAAAGCGATATCTGTCCACAAGACTTGACCCTCCAGTTTCTACTCAGTAGTACACATATACGTCAATTGGTGAGAGCATCAAGAGATAATAATTGAATAACCATTTAATTTCTTGGTGATTGAGGTATAAAGGGTGAAACTGGCTTTTATCATTGATCCGATCCATCTACTTGACCCGTGTCATGATACCAGCATTGCCCTGATCGAAGCAGCGCAAATCCTGGGACACGAAGTTTGGGTAACTCAGGCAAATCTGCTGAGTGTGGTGGAGAGCAAAGCTTGGGCTGTCCTACAGCGAATCGAACTTGTACCAGTGCAGTTGGTGGAGGGACGCTGGGTAGCGGCGAATCCTTGGTATAAGTTGAGCGATTCCTACTTAACTTCTTTAGAGACAATGGACGCCGTATTTATGCGGACAGATCCACCAGTCAATGATTCCTACCTCTATGCCACCTACATTTTGGATTACATTGATCAAAATAAAACCCTGCTGATTAACAGTCCTAACGGCATCCGAGGGGCAAATGAGAAAATGTACGCCCTCCAGTTTACCAAAGCGATTCCAGAAACGATTGTCAGTGCTGATAAGCAGTTTATCCGGCAATTTGTCGAAGCCAAGGGAGCTACGGTTCTCAAACCACTGGGTAACAAAGCTGGGGAAGGTATTTTGTTTTTGCAATCAGGCGATCGCAATTTTAACTCTATTGTCGAACTTAGTACCCTTCAAGGTCGAGTACCAGTAATGGTACAAACCTATTTACCGGAGGCAAAAGAAGGAGATAAGCGAATTATCCTACTTAATGGCGAACCAATTGGTGCGCTCAATCGCCTCTCTAGCGGAACTGATTTTCGCAATAATATGGCAACTGGTGGTACAGTCGCTCCAACGGAAATTACCCCAAGAGAGCATGAAATCTGTACCCAAATAGCCGAACGCTTACGCCAAGACGGCTTAATTTTTGTGGGTATTGATGTTATTGGTGGCTACCTAACTGAAGTTAATGTCACCAGCCCTACGGGGATTCGTGAGATTGATCGCCTAGATGGTACTCGCCTTGGTCATCAGGTTATTCAATGGATTGAACAGACACTAAAAATCAAAAAATAATTTATTATTTTATATTTATTTTTTGCTTCGTGTCCTATTTTTCAAGAAACAGACTCCTTCAGACGCTTGCGTGGGCGAGTTCCCCACGCAATTTTATGTAAATATATTTACTTGTGCTGAATATAAGTTTAATGGAATGCGGGGGTAGATGTAACGCTATGACGCTCTCTTCTCTACGAGACGCTAAAAGCGTAGCTTGCTTCTCTGTAAGAGTACGCGGACTCGCTTTGCGCGTCGCTATCGGCGTCGCATTCATGGTGGGGCAGGTTTTCGGTTTTTTATTCCAAAAGCACAGCTAGGCATCTGAGCCAGCAGACTCCTGCCCAAGTTGATTCTATAAGTAGCGTTAACGATTTTCTTTACCAATTGACAAAATTAGGGATGGCAACGGATTGCTTACCCCTGCTTTTGGTAAAACCCTGGAACTAGCAGATTTTATACAGCACTCAGCCTAACTTGAGACTGCTAATTTAATCTAAATCTCAAATCCAAAATCTTTTAATTCCGTGGTGTTCGTCGGTTTCTCAAGAAGTCAGGTATATCCAATCCAGGTTTTTCTTTTGGTTCTGGAATTGGAGTTGGAGTTGGAGTTGAACTTGGAGTTGAGGTTTGGGGATTAACTGTGGGTTGCTGTGTTGCTGGTCGCTTCGAGGTGTTAGGTGCTACTCGAACGTTAGCTACGCTTTGTTGTACCGCAGCTTGCACTTCACCTGTAAATCCAGTAGCAATTACAGTAATTCTTACTTCACCTTGGAGTCTATCATCAATTACAGCCCCAAAAATAATATTGGCGTTGGGATCAACTACTTCATAAATTGCTTCTGCGGCTGCATTCACTTCATGCAAAGTGAGGTCAGTACCACCTGTAATATTAAAGACTACCCCTCTGGCACCTTCAATAGAACATTCTAGTAATGGGGAAGAAATAGCTGCGATCGCAGCTTCTCTAGCTCTAGATTTTCCAGAGCTAACGCCAATTCCCATCAATGCCGATCCTGCATCTGCCATTACAGCTCGAACATCAGCAAAGTCAACGTTTACCAAGCCGGGAATCGTGATGATATCAGAAATACCTTGCACCCCTTGACGCAATACATCATCTGCATAGCGAAAAGCTTCTTGCACAGGCGTTTGTTCGGGGATCACTTCTAGCAGTTTGTTATTGGGGATAATGATCAGTGTATCTACTCTACTTTTTAGTCCTTCAATACCTTGTTCCGCTTGGCTGGTGCGGCGGCGTCCCTCAAAGACAAATGGACGTGTAACCACACCAACAGTGAGAGCGCCCATTTCTTTTGCTACTTCTGCCACGATCGGGGCTGCACCTGTGCCAGTGCCACCCCCCATACCAGCGGTGATAAATACTAGGTCTGCACCCTCTAAAGCTGTAGCAATTTCGTCTCTCGATTCTTCAGCTGCCTTTTGACCGATAGCAGGATTACCACCTGCTCCTAAACCCCGTGTTAGCTTCTGTCCAATTTGCAATCTACTTGGAGCGCCAGCTAGGGTAAGAGCTTGGGCATCGGTGTTAATTGACCAAAATTCTACGCCAGAGACATCAGATTCAATCATGCGGTTAACGGCATTGCCACCGCCGCCGCCGACACCAATCACTTTGATGTTGGCAACCCGACCAGGAACAATCTCGCCAATTCGGTTATTTTCTGTAGAAATTTTCTTATTCTCGTGATTTTGTCCGAAGTTCAACCCAGAGTTATTAAAGGGATTAGTCGAGTTAACTGCCAGAGAGAACCCCGGCTGTCCCGTAGATTGGGAATTTTTATAGGTGAGTCCTTGGTTATTATCAAGTGTCATTGGATTTGTGAAAGGGTAGATAAACGACTTTTTCAGGTGTTATTCACCTAAGAGTCAACTATAGTTTGACAGTGCCACAATACTATGGCACTGTTCTTTATTATTTTCACTACTGCCAAGCCTAACAGAATTGACAGTGCGAAAATTCGCTATGGGATAAGCTCTTAACGCAGCCGATCGCACAGCCAATTTTAGAGAAGTATACCTACATTTATCTAAAAGTGCTTTGTATAACTTCAACCAGACATTAATCTCTTCATTCTTCTCAACATAGGTCGTACCTTGTAAAGACACACTACAGCGCATCTTATCTGCCTCAATAATATTGTTAATAGGTTTCACCATTGGGGATAATTGCAACTTTAGACACAAAATTTACCTTATACTTACTTATTCTTAAGGTTGAAGTAAGTAAGAATTTACTTGTCAGACTATACCTGATTAATTTGTTGTTTGGGCGGTCTTAATGGACACTTTGTTGCAGCAATAGTCTAGCTTACAAGAACCTTCACTAGTGTGGTCAACAAATCAAGATTTTGCTATAGGTTTCGTAACGCAATAGGAATTACGGTACAGAATACTCCAAACTGATTGCTTAAAGGTAAGGTTTACGTAATTTTTAACAGTATGTTAAGTTACAAATTAAAATTCGGTAAACTGTTTTTGGAAGTGTCCTCAACAGACTAAAGTTAGAGCGTTTTTGTCTCTGCACTTGGATGGCGGCGTAAACCGTTTTCACCAGTATCCTTTACTCCTGAGTCAAATTTTAGTCAAAAACTCAAGCATTTTTCTATTTTAGGCATTGGGTTCAGTCGAAGTATCTATAAACCATAGACCACCATTAGATGGCCCAACATCTTGCACCCTACTATTAAATCTTAGGGGTCATAGTTGAAAGTGTTTTACTCGCAATGGAGATTTTATGATTGCTCTTCTCATTTTAATTAGAAGTTAATGCCGATTTTCGTGCGGTTTGCTGGAAAAGTGAAAATAATAAATATATTTATCAGCATAAAGCTTCTTAATTTACTAGGAGCTATCAATACATTAAACACGCTAGATATTTTTAGGAACTTTAGGAGTTAATTTTTGGTCTTTTTGGTTCATTTGTACTAAAGGAAATTCGGGATTTTTCAGATCAATATACTCTATTTGACCGGAATTAAGTTTTGCTGTTAAATGGCGCATTTGGGCGAGTACCTTGATTTGTTCAGACAGCTGGGGGCCTGGAACACCAAGATGCACATTTCCTAGTTCTGTTTTCAAAATTAAATTCGCTGGATTTTGGCAATCAATTTCCATAACTTTCACAAGACTTTGACTGACAGCCTGATGAAGTTGAGTCCAGTAAAGACAGTATTGTTTGGGCAATCCAATTACTCTAAGATTGGGTAATTTTGTATTAGGATTCAGTGATGTGTATTTTTCTAAAGGTATCCAGGTTCCACTTGCATCCAGTAAACCAATTGTGACTTTTTTGTTGCCAGTGGTCTGATTTTGCCCAGTTGGTGTTTGAGTCACCGCTACAGGGACTCGTTCTTGGATTTCGATGTTTAATCCAGGAGGAAAAAGGCGGCGTCTCACGATCGCTTGGGCAATAGTTGGTTGTTTCTTTAGAGAGTTAGCGATCACTGCTGGTTCAATCCGCCATAAAGATTGCGGGTAAGATAGCACCAACAGTGATTGAGTTGTTTCATCCGACAGTAATTGATTGCCCGATTTCATCACTACTTGTTTGGGATTTTTTAGCACCCATACTGGTTGGACTGCCACCCACAGCAATCCACCTGCCAAACCTGTAATGGCAAAAGTTCGCCAAATAGCCTGAATAATTCTCATCTGTCGCTGCCGACGTAATTTTTTACGACGCTGGGCTAGAACCGTGCGGGAAACTGATATTATGCCAGCCATTCAAACTCCTTTCTGATTGCAGTCCAAATTCCTTGATGCCCTCATATCATTATTAATTTCAGTAAACACGGTTGGCATCTGTTAGCCGCTCTCCTCAAGACTTTTTTTATTTTTAGTAACACTTTACAGTAACTACACAAAAATCGTGGCGCTAATCATCATTCCGATTAAAGTTTCCCGGTGTCCATTTTTAACCGAGTGTAGTCTTTTCGACAAGTGATCATCAAAGATTTCTTGCCTAAAAGTTACAAAATATTAATTTAGATATTTATGATTTTGTGTTCTTGACAAACAGGCACGTTAAATGATAAGACGAATATTCCTGAATCTCTGTATACCTTGCTATAATTCATACCAGTCCTACCTCATCTGCTATACAAACTGAGAACCATACTCTCTTGTAGCTTTTTTTACTGATTTATTCAGCCATAAAGGTTTGTACTAGGTCAAACAAGAGCTAGAGATTGTCAAAACCTCAATAGCAGGTGTAAAAAGGACAGATATGCTTAAGGTTATTAGGGTCAATTAAATCTCTACCATATTACTGACGGCTACTGACAGTGATCCTGTAACAAGTGCTGTCTTTTGCAAGATACTACCAACTTGCAAATTAGTCGTGTGCCTACATCCAGGCTAGAGATTTTTGTATAAAAAATACGAATGAAACTGCATCTACACACACATCTACATACACATCTACATAACATGAGAACGACATTAAATTTGTCACGTTTTTATAAAGCATGTAACCCAAGTTACACGCTAAATATAAGTAATGTGCTAGATCGTCAGTATTATATAGATTTTGCTGATGTCCGTGGTTGCAAGATTGTCGAAGAATTGCAACGGACTATCGTTCGGATTTCTCCTGATGAGCCAACCTGCCAGTTATTTACGGGTCATATTGGCTGCGGTAAGTCAACGGAATTGCAACGCCTGAAGACAGAACTAGAATTGGCGGGATTTCATGTGGTTTATTTTGAATCCAGTCAAGACTTAGATATGGCAGATATTGATGTCAGCGATATTCTCCTGAGTGTAGCTCGTCAAGTCAGCGCCAGTTTAGAAGGGATTAACATCAAATTCAAACCTGGTTACTTTACCAATTTGTTCAAAGAAGTAGGCGATTTTTTGCAAAGCCCTATAGAGCTTTCTGGACAGGCAGAATTGTCGTTGGGCATTGCCAAAATTACCGCCAAAACCAAAGATAGCTCTCAGATGCGGAATCAACTGAGGCAATATTTGGAGCCACGTACCAATAGTATTTTGCAAGCGATTAACGAAGAAATTTTAGAAAAAGCTGTTGAACAGTTAAAGCTAAGGGGACAAAAAGGGCTGGTAGTGATTGTAGATAATTTGGATCGAGTGGATATGCGTCCCTTAGCATCGGGGCGATCGCAACCAGAATATCTTTTCATCGACCGAGGCGAACAGTTACGCCGACTCAAATGCCACCTAGTTTATACAATTCCTCTGACGTTAATTTTCTCCAATGAGTACGAGACACTAAAAAATCGTCTGGGGGGAGGGATTGCGCCAAAAGTACTGCCAATGGTATTAGTGCGGCAAAGAGATGGCAGTGACTACGAACCAGGGATGTCACTAGTACGCCAGTTAGTTCTAGCAAGAGCTTTTCCAGAAGTTCCTTTGAATGGAAGGCTTTTATTAATTACCGAATTATTCGATCACTCCGAAACCTTGGATCGTCTATGTCGCGTTAGTGGTGGCCATATTCGTAATTTATTGGGTTTACTTTATAGTTGCCTGCAACGACAAGATCCACCTTTTTCTAGGGACTGCTTAGAAGCTGTGATTAAGGACTACCGAGACGATCTGCTATTAGCTATTGATGAATCCCAGTGGGAATTATTGTTTGAAGTAGTGCAGCAGCAGAGAGTTAAAGGTGAGTCTGACTACCAGAGCTTACTACGAAGTATGTATCTGTTTGAATATCGTGATCCTCTGGGGCGCTGGTTTGGCATCAGTCCAGCCTTAGCAGAAACAGAAAAAGTCCTTGCTTGGCAACAAAACAAGTAACAGTACTGGGTGAGTCAATTGTCATTAGTCCTTTGTCCCTTGCCATTGGACTAATAACTAATCCCCAATGCCCCATGCCCAATGCCCAATGCCCAATGCCCCATGCCCAATGCCCAATAACCAATGACTAATAACAAGCAGCTACGCTTCTACACCAAAGAAAATCAGCATACTTTGCAAAGACTGATTAGAGCGATCGCGCTCTCCGAAGGTCAATTTGCTCTAATTTTAGTTCGGTGCAACTATGTGAAATTACGTGAGCAAATGTTAGAGAATATTCGCTCCACCACCAAAGACATCAATATCAGAGAAATCTTTCTCAATCCATCAACTACTTCTTTACACAGCACAATAGTCTCAGAACTCTCTTTAGATAATCCTGCTGTCCTTACAGACTCTTTGCCATCCGCTGTTATGGTTTTCGGTATTGAGTCAGTTATCGACTTGGAAAACTTACTTACAGGCATCAACCAAGCGCGAGATATCTATGCCACAACTTTTCCATTTCCACTCGTGTTATGGCTACAAGATGAAGTGGCATCATTGCTGTCAAGATTAGCGCCTGATTTCAAAAGCTGGGCTGCAACCACTATTAAATTTGAAATGGGAAAATCAGATTTAATTGCTTTGATCCACCAAGAAGCAGAATCTCTATTTGCTAAAGTTTTAGAAGCAGGTGCTGAAACATTTTTATCTAATGCTTCCTTAGATTTAGATCCTAAGTCACAACACCGCCACGAAATAGAATCAGCCCGTCATGATTTGCTGCGCCTGTATGGCGTTCAATTAACACCAGGATTAGAGGCTAGTTTAGAATTTGTGTTGGGGCGAGATAAATACGCCAACGATCAAATGAATGGTGCTTTAGCCAATTATCAAAGAAGCCTAGCGTTGTGGCAGCAGGAAACGAAGAGAGTAGCAGGGTGGGAGAGTAATGCTCCTTTGCCTCTCTCATGTCCTCGTCCTACCCCTCCCTCGTCTTTACTCAAGCAAGCGATAGTACTATTCCATCTGGGGCTGTGCTATCACCGAATGGCAGATTTATACCAGAATACTAATAGTAGCTATTGCCAACATGCTCTGTTGTGGTTTAAACAATGCCTAGAAATATTAGAAGAAGTACAAAGAGAAGACTTAGTTGCTAAATTTATTTTGCCTGCTTGTGAAATGCTCCAACGTTTACAAGCCTGGGATGACTTAAAAGAATTAGCTCAAAAGTCATTACATCTACATAAAAACTATGGAACTCCCGCACAAGTTGCTCAAAATTATGGCTTTTTGGCAAGCGTGGCAGCTTCCGAGTCAAATTGGGTACTAGCTCATGAATTAGCAAATACAGCACTTTCGATCTCTGAAGAAGTAATACAAGTTTCTCTGCGAGATGCTTTGCAAAGACGACGGCAAGAAAGTTGGTATCTTCTATTGCTAGCACGTACACAAAGGCATCTGGGTAAGTGGGAAGAGGCTATGAATAATCTGGAATGGGCGAGGGTTGTTTGTGAGCTACAACATCAGCCATCACTTTACTTAGAGATTTTAGAGGAGCTGCGATCGCTTTACTTTTTTGAGCGTCATGACTATACAGAAGCCTTTAAGCTCAAGCAAGAAAAAATTCAAATAGAACATCAGTATGGCTTTCGTGCTTTCATTGGTGCAAGTCAATTGCAACCACAACGCTCTAGAATTAACCCAGCATTGGAAACTCAAAAAATACCGTTTATTCCTGAGGGAGTTGCCCAAGAAATATCTGCTTCTGGACGGCAGCAAGATGTCATTCGCTTAATTGAAAGAATTACCCGTGCTGATTACAAACTCACAGTAATTTATGGGCCGTCAGGTGTGGGCAAAAGTTCAATTCTCAAAGCTGGTTTAGTCCCAGCACTTATGGGAAAAGCTATCGGTGAACGTATTCCTATACCTATTGTTTTGTCTGTTTACACTGATTGGATTACAGTCTTTGTCAGTATCATCAACCAAGCGTTGGCACACACAGGCATATCGGTTGATTTAAATTCTACACCTAATATATTAATCGAAAAAATCCGGTTAGCAGTAGAGTCAAGTTATACAATAATTATTGTTTTAGATCAGTTTGAAGAATTTTTCTTTGTTAGTAATAATCCTGCCCAAAGAATAGAGTTTTATAAATTTTTTAGTGAATGTTTAAATATTTCATTTGTAAAATTTATTCTTTCATTAAGAGAAGACTATTTACATTATCTATTAGAATTTGAACGTTTAAGCCACAAAAATAATACTGGATCGTATGATTTGGGAGTAATTAATAAAAATATACTTGATAAAGACATTCGCTACTATTTAGGAAAATTCTCTAGCCAGGATGCTAAAGCCATAATTCACAGTCTTACCCAACGTTCACATTATGAACTGAGTGATGAGCTAATTAACCGATTAGTCCAAGATTTGACAGGAGAACTAGACGAAGTACATCCAATTGAATTACAAATAGTCGGCGCTCAACTACAAATAGAAAACATTACCACACTTGGACAATATAAGCTTTGCGGCGGCTCGGCAAAATTGGTGGAACGCTGGCTTGAAGAAGTTATCAAAGATTGCGGTCCAGAAAACGAAGATTTAAGTTGGAAATTATTATTTGAGTTAACTGATGAAAAGGGGACGCGACCGTTAAAAACTAAAGCTGATTTAGCAGCTGCATTATCTAGTCATCTAGAGCTAGATAAAAAATCCGACTTTGATACAGTTGGGGAACTGATTTTAGAAATATTGGTGGGTTCGGGGTTGGTGTTGCGAGTCAGAGAAGAGTTAGGCGATCGCTACCAACTAGTTCACGATTATTTAGTTGAACCAATCCGCCAAAAGAACAATTATGGTATGCTCGCGGAATTGGAAAAAATAAAACTTGAAAAAACTAAAGCTGAAGTAGCCCAGCAACTTAGTCAAAAGCAACTAAATTTGATATTGCAACGCCGACTGCGGGAAGCACGGATAGCAGGCGCAGTGCTGGCAATCATGGGGGGAACAATAGCAACATTATGGTGGCAAGCCGACTTGCAAAAAAGAGCAGCAATCCGCCAAACTTTACGAGCTGAAAGCAGTGAAAGCAACTTGAAAATTAGTGCGATCGCTGCTGCTAGCGAAGCTCTATTTGCCTCTAATAAAGAGTTTGATGCCCTATTAGAAGGTTTACGGGCTTGGAAAGGGCTTAAGCAGGCAGAGGTCGTGCAACCAGACACCCGAATGCGGGTGGTGACAGCCTTGCAACAGGCAGTTTATGGGGTAACAGAGGTTAACCGCCTGGAAGGGCACACTGAAGTTGTCTGGGGAGTAACTTTCAGCCCAGATGGTCAGTTGCTAGCATCAGGTAGCCGAGATCAAACTGTAAAGATTTGGCATCCTGACGGTACCTTACTCCAAACGCTCAAAGGTCATACTGATGCTGTTACCTGTGTAAGTTTCAGTCCTGATGGTCAAACCCTAGCCTCTGCCAGCCTCGACAAAACAGTACAAATCTGGCACAAAAACCCGGTTACAGGTGAATTTGGCCCCAAGCCATATAAAACCCTTAAAGGAAATGAAGATTGGGTTTATAGCGTTAATTTCAGCCCTGATGGCGAGTTATTAGCTACTGGCAGTAAGGATGAAACCGTAAAACTTTGGCGCAAAGACGGGAGCTTAGTAAAAATACTGAGGGGACATCAAGGGGAGGTTAACTGGGTAAACTTCAGCCCTGATGGTCAATTTATCGCCTCGGCCAGCGACGACAATACACTTAAAATCTGGCGACGTGACGGTAGCCTCGTTACAACTTTGCAGGGACATCAACAGGGTGTGACTGTGGTTGCTTTCAGCCCCGACGGTAAATTCTTGGCCTCAACAGGTCGAGACAAAACAGTGAAAATTTGGCGCAGAGAGCGCAACAGCACTAAAGACGGTTTTGACTTTCGTCCTTACAAAACTTTACGACAGCAAAGCAGTACAGTCTGGAGTTTGAGCTTTAGTTCAGATAGTAAATTGTTGGCGTCAACAGGCGAAGACAATACCATAAATCTTTGGAGTCTCACTGGAACCTTACTCAAAACCTTCAAAGGACACAGCGCTCATGTTGTCAGCTTAGTTTTCAGTCCAAATAACAAATTGCTGGCCTCAGGCAGTTCCGACAAAAGCATTAAACTATGGAGTTTAGATGCTCCAACACCGTCTATTCTTCAAGGTCATCAAAAACGAGTTTTGAGTGTTGCTTGGAGTCCCGACGGTCAGATGCTAGCTTCTGGTAGCCGCGATCGCACTGTCAGACTCTGGCAACGATACACCAGTAGTGGGGAGACCAAAACCCGACTTTACAAAACTTTAGCGGGGCACACAAATCAAGTTCCTAGTGTCAGTTTTGACCCCAAAGGTGAAATGCTAGCCTCAGGAAGTTATGACAAAACTGTTAAACTTTGGCGGCTTGACGGTACTTTAATCATGACTCTCTACGGGCATAGCGATAGTGTGATGAGCGTGAATTTTAGCCCTGATGGTCAGTTTTTGGCATCAGCTAGCAAAGATAAAACGGTGAAACTTTGGAACCGTGAAGGGAAGTTGCTCAAAACCTTAGTGGGGCATCAGAATTGGGTAAATAGCGTGAATTTTAGTCCTGATAGCCAGGTTATAGCTTCTGCTAGTGATGACCAAACTGTGAAACTGTGGAGTCGGGATGGTACTTTGCTCAAAACTTTTTCGCCCCATGACAGCTGGGTGTTAGGTGTCAGCTTTAGCCCCACTGATGAGTTGCTGGCTTCTGCTAGCTGGGATAACACCGTAAAACTGTGGCGACGGGATGGTACGTTGTTAAAAACCTTGTTAAAGGGGTACAGCGATAGCCTTAATGCCGTGACTTTCAGTCCCAATGGTGAATTGCTCGCCGCCGCTAGTTGGGATAGTACAGTGAAACTCTGGAGTCGTGAAGGCAAATTAATTAAAAGTCTCAATGGGCATCGCGCTGGGGTATTAAGTATCAGTTTTAGCCCAGATGGTCAAACATTAGCATCAGCTAGTGCTGATAACACGATAATTCTGTGGAATTTAGATATTGATAATCTGCTTGTTCGTGGTTGCGACTGGGTGGGTAATTATCTCAAGCACAACCGCAATCTTGAGGAGCACGATCGCATTCTTTGTGATGGTATAACTAGTACAAACCCTTTTTAATTACGAATTACGAATTACGAATTACGAATTACGAATTATGTTGAAGCCTCAATGAGCAACCGCTCTTGGTTTAGCGGTTGATGAGGCGATCAGAGTTGTTAATTCAAAGCTAGAAACCTATTTTGAGTTAGATCAGCCGCATGAGCGATCGCTCTCCAAAACTTCATGATTATTTTCTGCGGGAGCCTCTTGTGGCAAATTTGCTAAAAAGGCTTGTAGTCTCATGCGCTCAATATAAGGCCAGCCTCCCTCAGACTCAATATCTTTCAGTAGTGAGTAGAGTTGCCGACGGTTAACAGGCAAACTCTCTTGAAAAACCCCATCCCGGATCTCTCGGTGTAAATGCTCCAATTGCCTAAGCATTGCCAAAAGAGCTACACTATCGCCTTGACAACCTTGAACTGCATCATACACCACAGTTGCGATCGCTTGCAGTTTAGAGGACAACTCCCCTGATTCAAGATTTTTTTTATCGTTCATGCCACCCTTTCCGTATAAATGAGGCCAACTCAAATTTACCGGAGATTTTTAATTTTCCCTAGTTTGGCAACAGTTACTCTAGACAAGGAGTAAAGTAAATCAACCTTCTGTAGGCTTCTAGATGGGTTTTTTCTGGAATTTCCATGTTCTGCATCCGTTCACTTGTGTGAGCGAGGGATAAATATAACTAGATTTGTATCTTTATCAAAGGCAATTGCGATCGCTCGTAAAAGAGCGTAGTAACCTTTACCATAGCCTCCACAGCAGCTAGATGCGATCGGGACGAGACTTTCTTGGATTTTGAGTACTTTGATTTTGAGTTAAAAAAAATCGTATGATCTGGCTGATTTACCCATCAAACAATGGGCTGTATGTAGTAGCGTCACATACATGATACAAAAAGACTTAGGCGACGCTGCTTTTGCCTAGAGCAAAAGCAAAGTGCGAAGCAGACACCCCTCTTCGCATTCTTTGAGGCAAGCACTTATACCGCTCTGTGTGGGGCTTACTCATCCACCCGCCCAACTCTAACAAATGCCACCAACAGTAAAACTGCTGGTTTTTTGCTCCCCTAATGACACACATCCAAAATGGATGCAGTGTGCTTATTCTGGGGTTTCTTACACTCCAAGCTTAAGAGAGCAACACGTTTAAGTACGTTTAGCAGAGAGAAGTTTGAGTGACGACTTCCAACCTATACGCCCGGACACTTGTTTCAACTCTTGCAATCAGAGCAACACAGTGTCTGATAAAGGATGGCTTCTCGTCAGAGATCAAAGGTTCGATGCAGTTTTACAACTTAGATATTAATTTTTGAGATTGAGGTTGACCATGAGGTATCGCGCTTTAATTGTTGCATTCTTAGCTTTGTGCCTAGGGCTAATAACTGCTTGCAGTGATGGTTCTAGTACTACTACTAGTGGTAGAGATGTACTCACTTACGATCAAATTCGTGGCACTGGCTTGGCTAACAAATGCCCCCAACTAGCAGAAACAAGCCGTGGCTCTATTCCCATTGATTCTAGCCAGTCCTATGCCATCAAAGAACTTTGCTTAGAACCAACTAGCTTCTTCATCAAAGAAGAACCTGCTAATAAACGCCAACAAGCAGAATTTGTTGCTGGCAAATTGTTGACCAGATACACTTCCACCATTGACCAGGTACAAGGCAACCTAAAAATCAACCCAGATAATAGCTTGACCTTTGTGGAAACTGATGGTCTTGACTTCCAAGCCATCACTGTGCAACTTCCTGGTGGTGAGCGAGTACCTTTCCTGTTCACCATCAAAGACTTGGTTGCTCAAACCCAACCCAGTTTGACCAGTATTAACACCTCTACGGACTTTGAAGGCACCTTCAAAGTTCCTTCCTACCGTGGTGCTGCTTTCCTAGATCCCAAAGGTCGTGGTGTCGTCAGTGGCTACGATAATGCCGTAGCTCTCCCCGCTCAAGCGGATGATGAAGAACTTACCCGTACTAACGTCAAGCGTGCTGAAAATCTTAACGGTAAGATTTCTCTGCAAATCGCTAAAGTAGATAGCTCTAGTGGTGAAATTGCTGGTACTTTCGAGAGCGAACAGCCATCTGATACAGATTTAGGTGCTGGCGAACCTAAAGAAGTTAAGATTCGTGGTTTATTCTTTGCACGGGTTGAACCGACTCGTGGCTAAACTCTCTGAAGTTAGGTAACTGGCTAGTATTCAGAACTACAATTCTGTAAGCATCAGGTTTCATAGCAAAAGCTAACTACCTTGCCCCCATTTTCAGGGCTGTTTCATTCCTATAAAAGCATTACAAACACGAAAAGAGACAAAGGTTCAAGGGGACACAACAGGAAAATTCTTGCTTCCCTTATACCCAGCTTTTCGAGAGGCTTTGAAAGAATGAAACAGCCCTGCCTTTTTTTAAGGAGGTAAATAGGTTTTTTACAAAAGGGAGAAAGGTTAAAGCCGAATGGCACTAAGAAAAGATGAAACTGAGTCAGGGCAGGGTGTTGGGTGTAGGACGTGGGGTGTAGGGAAGGAAGAAGATGTTGTTCTATTTGATGCACTAAAATTCAATTTTCTTAAACACTACACCCTACACCCTATACCCAAAAGCAAGTAATATCAGGGATTTACGCTTATCTTAGTGCCATTCGGTTAAAGCCATTTACTACGTACCATTTAACTTTTTCCCTTTGATTACAAAGACTATGGACTTAAATACAACAAAGGGCAAGTCGCCCTTTTTTATTGGCTTGCGTAAATTTACGCACTATTTTCTAATGATTATTAGTAATTTTTAATTATTGGATGAATTTCGGTTGAATATACACGTAATTTTACTGTAAATCAAACTTTTACTTATCCAATAAAATTTCGACTACTATTGTTTTTTTTCTAGAAACTAGCTTCACCATTAATTACTTAAAATTAAGTACAATCTCGGTTTGATATTTAGTAACTAATTTTATATTTTATTTCTATGTAGTTCTAAAAACAGCTACAGATCATATCAAAGATCAATAACAAACTAACTACCGATTTCGCCCCTTTAAACTTTGCTCGCTTGTCAAGTAAATCTATGGAATTTTATCTAGAAAAACGTTGTTATCTACCATAGAATTTGCTAGGGCATATAGCACGATATTGTCTTTGATATTGTGTGATCGCAGCTGAGTTTAAAAGTGAGTAATTGATTGTTGATTTACTCAATAAATACGGTGCTATGCCTACCACAGTCACCAATGAACTAAAACATGAAATTTGGCAGTTGTTGCGAGAATATCAGCAATCTCGGTCAGAAAATGTTCGTAATAAGCTGGTAAAACTCAATTTTGGACTTGTGAGAAAAGAAGCTCACTACTGGACAAATCAATGTCATGAAACCTACGATGATTTGCTTCAGGTTGGATGTTTGGGTTTAATTAGAGCGATTGAAAAATTTGAAATTTCTAAGGGACATGCCTTCAGTTCCTATGCTCTTCCCTATATTCGGGGTGAAATTCAACACTATCTCCGAGATAAAGGTGTCACTGTGCGAATTCCTCGGAAGTGGTTAGCACTGCAACAGCAAGCAATAGGAGTGTCACGTTCTTGGCGTGAAAAGCATAATCGCCAACCAACAGACTCCGAATTAGCAACAGCACTGGAAATTTCTCCAAACGAATGGCAAGAAATTAAATTAGCATGGGTAAATCGCGCTCCTTTGAGCCTTGATGTGCCAATCCAAGATGGAGAAGAAGGCTCTACCTGTTTAGGAGAATTGGTTCCAGATCCTCACTATCGCAGCTTTCAATTGGCACAAGAAGACCAACTTCGCTTGCAACAAGCATTGGTTCAGCTAGAACAACGCACCCGCGATGTGTTGGAATGTGTGTTTTTGCAAGATTTGACCCAAAAACAAGTTGCAGAACATTTGGGAATTAGTGTTGTAACGGTTTCCCGTAGAGTTAAAAAAGGTCTGGATTTGATGAAACAGCTTATGGGTGTGGCAGAAGATTGACGGCAAATAAATACCAAGCCGCAGTTATGCTGAGTAGGCAGTGCTAAAAATAACCTTCAAAATGTAAAAAGTTAGGTTATAAAGGGAACATACTTTGCCTTTGATCCAAATTTCAGGCATGTTTATTTCCACTTTCCAATTTTCTAATGGCTTTTGAGAACAGCTCATGGGCAGAAATTCAAAAATTACAATTGCAGCTATTTTAACCTTAGCGATCGCTGGGTGTGCTTCTGAAGATACACCACAAGCCATCAATCCTGCGCCTGCGCCGATTCCTAAAATAGAAGCAAAGTCGCCACCAGCGGCTCAAACCTTTAAGAATCCAGTGATACTTGCCAAACAAGTTTCACAAGTGACTCCTGCATCTGCTAATCTGATTCAATCCACTAATGCTACAGAGCGAGCACGGTTTGTTCTGGTATCAAAAGACAGGGTTGACCCCTTTGGACAAATTTTTGGGCAGACGGTTTCTGGAATACCTCAAACATCTGGAAGGCCTGTTCCCGTAGTGCCTAAGCTACCTACTGCATCGCTAGTAGCACGAAAACTTCCAACACGCAACATAGCTTTGAATCAGAAGAAAAATAACATTGCTTCTGTACCAAAAAAGCTCAATCCTACCTTGACTTCAGTCTTGCCTAAAGTTTTGCCTCAAGTTGTCCCCAACCCCGCTTTAGTATCTGTATTGCCACCGCCAGCACAACCTGAGTTAGCAAGGGCAGTTGTTGTGACTGGTGTAGTTCTCCTTAGTAAGGAACCACAGGCAATTATCAAAGTACCGGATGAGCCGACGAGTCGCTATGTGGAAGCGGGACAGCGATTAGCAAATGGCGTACTAGTTAAACGTATTGAAATGAATCAGGGCTACAACCCGATAGTAATTCTAGAACAATATGGTATTGAAGTTGCCAAAATGGTAGGGGAAGGGGCTGTCAATTCAACGCCGTCAGCTGCATCTGCTACCGGCAATATTTCAGTGACAACGCCCTCCTCAAATCCTATTAATGTTGGAGCTTCATAAAGATGGGGACTAAGGAAAAAATTGAATTTGCTGGTTTGCCTTTAGCTGTCTATAGAGAAATAGCAGCTCATTTACATCAAGTCGAAGGGGTAGAAGTTGATTTAATTCCTCAGTCATCCCAACAGTTTGATTACAATCAAAGTCAAATTGGTGGCTTGTGTATCTCGTGGGCAGCAAACTCTGGTTCAGAAAGTCGGCAACGAGTGAACCAAATTTTGGCTTACTATCAAAATCGCTATATGAATCCTATTTGATTTGTAAAAATTGAAACCTTAGATTCCCGATTTTTTCAAGAAGTCGGGAATTTTGTTGTTCACGCATGACTAAGTAGAGCTATGGAAACTTCTTACAGAGCATTACAACCATGCAATTGGTCTTGCTACTGTTGATTTGGTTTGGATACCATTCGCAATATACTCTATTGACAGATATTTTTGCATTTATCACATCTGTTATAGTCTAGACAGTTTAATTGAAGAAGCCCAACTTGATGGCAGCCTTGGAAGATGTAAAAATTGCAGCGTTGATTCGGGAAGCTCGACAGCTATTGCAACTGTCTCAAGTTGAGTTGACCAGCAAAATCGGTGTGTCATTTCAGAGTGTCAATCGATGGGAGAATGGACGAAACAGACCAATTTCCCTAGCGCTCCAGCAGATTGAAAGATTGTTATATGAGATGGGAAAACCCGGTGAAAACCTGTTAGCCAAATACTTTAGGAATCAGGACTAGCAGTAATGGCACCTGAAGGAGAAGGTATAGCTGTTAACAGTGTTTTTATTGAAGGTGGCGAAATTGGCAGCCTGATGCGATCGCTCGATTGGTCGCAGACTTCCTTAGGTTATGTGGCTGATTGGCCCCAGAGCTTACGGAGTGCCATTAGCATCTTGCTGGCTTCTAAAGCTCAGATTTGCCTCTTCTGGGGTTCGGAATTAATCACAATTTATAACGATGCCTATCGCCCTGCCCTTGCGTCAAAACATCCCTGGGCGCTCGGTCGCCCTGCCTATGAAGTGTGGAGCGAAGTCTGGAATGTTATAGAACCTTTGCTCAAGGGAGTTGTGACAACAGGAGTTGCATTCTGGGCGCAAGATTATTTATTTTTCCTGAATCGATACGGTTACATTGAGGAAACTTACTTCGATGTCTCCTACGACCCCGTGCGAGATGAAAGCGGGAATGTTGGCGGAGTCTTTTGTATTGTTAGTGAAACAACAGGACGAGTGCTGGGCGATCGCCGCTTACAAACCCTGAGCTTACTAAGTAGCGAAACAGCTAAAGCCAAGACCGTGGAAGTGGCTTGCCTGTCTGCAATTCAAGCCTTAGCAACCAATTCTCATGACATCCCGTTTGCCATGTTATATCAGGTGGAGGCAGACGGCAGCAGTGCAAAGCTGGTTGGAACTACTCCAATCGAGCAGACAGGAGCAACTCCATCGAGAGTGAACTTAACTCAACAGAGCGATGCATGGAAACTCGGACAAGTTTACCAGAAGCGGGAAGCAACGATAGTCGATGATTTGACAACTCGGTTTGGAATGCCCACAGGAGCTTGGGACAAGCCTCCGTGTGCTGCTTGGGTTGTGCCGCTGATCCCAGGTGGACAACAAGAAATCCTTGGATTACTGGTATTGGGCATCAATCCCCACCGGGCTTTTGAGCAGGAGTACCGAAAGTTCTTCGATTTGCTGGTAGGGAACATAACGATTGCGATCGCTAATGCCCGTGCTTATGAAGAAGAACGCAAGCGCTTGGAGGCATTAGCAGAACTGGATCGAGCTAAAACGACCTTTTTCAACAACATCAGCCACGAATTTCGCACTCCCTTAACGCTGATGCTGTCGCCACTGAAAGAGACGTTAACCGAATTAAACGGAATTCTTCCAGCCAAAGCGCAAGCACAATTGGAGATGGTACAACGCAATGGCACAAGGTTGCTCAAGCTAGTCAATACACTGTTAGATTTCTCGCGCATTGAAGCCGGACGCACGACAGCTAGCTATGAGCCAATCGATTTAGCCACGTATACCGCAGAACTGGCAAGTATTTTCCAGTCTGCTGCTGACTCGGCGGGACTGCAATTAATTGTGGATTGTCCTCCCCTAGCAGAACCCGTTTACGTAGACCGCGAAATGTGGGAGAAGATTGTATTAAATCTGCTCTCCAATGCATTGAAGTTTACCTTTGTTGGAGAGATTGCAGTTTCTTTGCGCCCGGTTGGCATGATGGTGTCACTAGTAGTACGTGATACAGGTACTGGGATTCCGGCAGATGAGGTTCCCCGGTTATTTGAGCGGTTTTATCGAGTTAAGGGTGTCAAAGGTCGCACCTTTGAGGGTACAGGCATTGGGCTGTCGTTAGTGCAAGAATTAGTCCAGATGCATAGTGGGACAATTACCGTTGACAGCACCTTTGGTCAAGGCAGTACATTTACTGTCCAATTGCCAACTGGAACGGCTCACTTACCCCTAGATTGCCTCAACGCTAGTCAAAGCAGTGCTTCTACTCTCTCTGGAGCCATGTCTTATGTTGAGGAAGCTTTCGGGTGGCTCCCGAAAGAAGCAGAGGAGCAGGGGAGCAGGGAAGCAGGGGAGCAAAACACTTTTTTCTCCTCTGCCCGGATTCTGCTGGTGGATGACAACACCGATATGCGGAATTATTTGCGACGAATTCTTAGCGAGTACTACAAAGTAGACGTGGCAATTGAAGGTGAAACTGCTTTAGCTGCCGCATACAACGATCCGCCTGATTTGATCCTCAGCGATGTCATGATGCCAGGAATGGATGGCATTGAGTTGCTGCGGCAGTTACGGGCTGATTTAAGAACGCGCGAAATTCCGATTCTGCTACTGTCTGCCCGGGCTGGAGAAGAATCGGCAGTCGAAGGATTGGAGTCTGGGGCAGATGATTATTTGGTGAAGCCATTCAGCCGACGGGAATTACTGGCACGAGTTGCCGCCAATCTAGAGTTAGGACGAGTGCGCCTTGCTGCAAGTCAGCAACGTTTTCGTTTTCTGGCTGAATCCATTCCCCAAATGGTGTGGACGGCTGATGCAATTGGTTGGGTAGATTATTACAGCCCCCGCTGCCTTGACTACACTGGGATGACGCTAGAGCAAATCCAAGGGTTCGGTTGGCAGAATCTCATCCATCCAGAGGAGCGAGAACACACTATCTCGGTGTGGACTCAAGCCGTTCAAATGGGCACGAGCTACGAAGTTGAACATCGCTTGAGACATGCAAATGGAACCTATCGTTGGCATCTCACCCGTGCTTTACCGATGCTCAATGAAAACAGTCAAATCATTCGCTGGTATGGCACTTGCACAGATATCAGCGAGCGAAAACTTGCAGAATCAGCCTTACGCCGATCTGAGGAACGCTATCGAACGCTGTTTGAGTCCATTGACGAAGGATTTTGCGTGATCGAAATGCTGTTTGATGAAAACAACACGCCGAACGATTACCGCTTTTTAGAAATCAATCCGTCCTTTGAGAAACAAACGGGACTCAAAGACGTACAAGGCAAAAGGATACGCGATCTAGCTCCAAATCATGAAAAGTATTGGTTTGAAATTTACGGCAAAGTCGCCATGTCGGGCGAACCGATTCGCTTTGAGAATCGCGCTGTTGCCCTACAACGTTGGTTCGACGTTTATGCATTCCGTATTGGGCAGCCGCAGCAGCGACAAGTCGCCGTCCTTTTCAAAGATATCAGCAAACGCAAACTTGCCGAAGCAGCCCTGCGAGAAAGTGAAGAGTTAAAGCAACGAATTTTGGACAGCAGTCATGATTGTATCAAAGTTTTAACGTTAGATGGGCGGGTACTCTACTTGAATCAAGGCGGGCTGAATCTTCTAGAAATTGATGATCCTGCGTCCTTTCTTAACGCCGAGTGGATTAGTTTATGGGAAGGCGAAGACCAAGAAAATGCCAAAGCGGCGATCGCTGCTGCCAAAATAGGTAATGTTGGTCAATTTCACGGCTACTCTCCCACTGCAAAGGGTCAGCCAAAGTGGTGGGATGTGATTGTTACTTCCGTCCAAAATGCATCAGGAATTATTGCACAACTCTTAGTCGTCTCACGCGATATTACAAAGCAAAAGCAAGCAGAAGCTGAACGCGAACAACTTTTTTTGCGTGAGAAAACTGCACGTGAACAAGCTCAGACAGCGAATCGGATTAAAGATGAGTTTCTGGCAGTACTATCACATGAATTGCGATCGCCCCTCAATCCTATTCTGGGTTGGTCTAGGTTGCTTCGCAATGGAACATTAAATGCCGCAAAAACGGCTATTGCTTTGGAAACAATCGAGCGCAATGCCAAACTCCAAGCACAATTAATTGAAGATTTGTTAGATGTCTCTCGCATTTTGTCTGGCAAACTCAATTTAGAAATGGCTCCTGTTAACTTGGCATCGACGATTGAAGCGGCTATTGAAACCGTGCGTTTAGCAGCAGAAGCGAAGTCAATTCAAATTCAGAGAGTATTTGACCCAAATATTGGGCAGATTTTGGGAGATTCTGCTCGTTTACAGCAAGTGATTTGGAATTTGCTTACTAACGCTGTCAAATTTAGTTTCGCTGGTGGATGGGTTGAAATTCGATTAGAGTGCCAAGACTCGCAGGCTCAAATTACTGTTAGCGACACGGGTAAAGGTATTAATCCTGATTTTTTGCCCTATGTGTTTGAATCCTTTCGTCAGGCGGATGCGACAACAACTAGGAAGTTTGGCGGATTAGGGTTAGGGCTATCAATTGTGCGTCATCTAGTTGAACTGCATGGAGGTACTGTTCAAGTAGACAGTCTTGGAGAAGGACAGGGAACCATCTTTAAGGTCAGGTTTCCCTTGATGAAAGCACAAGGTTCTAGCCATCAAGCAGAAGCTGACTCGTTATTTTTGGCTTTTAACACTTCGCCTTTGACAGGAATACGGTTACTAATCGTAGATGATGATGAAGATATCCGTGATTTTTTAGGCTTTGCCCTTGAACAGGCGGGAGCAGAGGTAAGTATTGCGACATCGGCAATAGAAGCACTGCAAGCGGTAAAGCAATCACCGCCAGATATGTTGTTGAGTGACATTGGGATGCCAGAGATGGATGGCTATATGCTGATTCGACAAATTCGAGCAATGCCACCCGAACAAGGTGGGCAAATTTTAGCTTTAGCCCTCTCGGCTTATGCTGGAGAAGTTAATCGCCAACAAGCTATAGCTGCCGGATTTCAACAGCACGTTGCCAAGCCAATAGACCCAGACGCATTAATTGCAGTCATTCTAGATATAATCGCCAAGAGAAATTAAATTTCAAGATAAGTGTGTAAAAGCTTCTGCGGCTTCCCGCAGGGTGGATTAACTTGCGACCATCAATTCGTTATTTTAAATTTTTTATTGGAGCAAATTGACTATGACTGCTGCTGTCTTTATAGAAAACGTCTACAAGTTTTACAACAATGTACCTGTAGTAAATGACCTGTCATTCCAAATTGAAGCGGGAGAAATATTTGCTCTACTTGGCCCAAACGGCGCGGGTAAATCAACCACGATTCGGATGCTGACTACACTAACGAAACCCTCCCAAGGACGGATAGAAGTAGGTGGATATGATGTTATAAGCCAAGCAATGCTGGCAAAACAGAGTATTGGCGTAGTCTTGCAGCAAGTAAGTGTAGATAACGATTTAAGCGTTTGGGAAAACATGGAACTGCATGGGAGGCTACATCACATTAGCAACCCACAGCGACAAAAACTAATTAATCAATGGCTAGAGTATGTTGAGCTAGCAGAAAAACGTGATGATTTGGTAAAAACCCTGTCTGGGGGTATGAAACGACGATTGCAGATTGCGAGAGCTTTATTACATCAACCGCAAATTCTGTTTTTAGATGAACCAACCGTAGGACTAGACCCCCAAACCAGGCGACGCCTCTGGGAAATTATTCGGGATTTGAATAAGCAGGGAATGACAATGTTACTAACGACCCATTATATGGATGAGGTCGAATTTTTGTGCGATGCTTTTGGTTCTACCAAGGCAGGACGCATCGGTATTATGGATAGCGGTAAGCTGATTTCTTTAGGAACTTTACAACAGCTGCGTTCTGCTCACGGTGAAGGTTTGGTGATGAAACAATTAGGTGTATCTGAAGTGGGAAGTGATGGTGCTCGTAGTTGGGAATATCTGTTTTTCCCATCCTTAGAAGCAGCAAATATCTACTTGAACGAACAGCCCGATAAAACCGGAATGATGGTGCGTCCCTCTAACCTGGAAGATATTTTTGTGGAATTAACGGGACGCCAGTTAGATTAACCTCATCCTCCTAACTGCCGCAGCATGGCTTCTACTCTGTCCACCCCTTGTAAGTCATTGCGCTGCTTGTACAAGTTGCGGGCTTTCTGAAGCAAGCTGTTGGCTTGTTTGGTTTGGCGTCGCTGCTTATACATTGAACCCATCAATTCATAAGTCTGGGCGTTGTTCTTATCCAAGTCGATTGCTTGCTGGTATGCCCAGGTAGCAGCAGTATAATCTCCCATCCGAGATTGCGTTACAGCTAACCCTAAATAGGCGTTAACATTGTTACGGTTCAGCTGTATGGCACGACGGTAGCCTTCCTTTGCCCCAGGTGTGTCGCCCAAATTAGCTTTGATGTAAGCCACGGCGTAGTAAAAATCACTATTGTTAGGGTTGATGCCGATCGCACGACGATAAGCTGTTAATGCCGCTTGGTAATTTCCCTGTTGAGCGTATAAATACCCAATACCTGAGTGAATTTTAGCATTTTTGGGAGCTAGCCTAGCTGCTTGCTGATAAACTGCGATCGCACCACCATAATCACCCGTATCAACTAACCTCCGCCCTTCTTCTAGTAGTTGCTTTAACTCTGGGTTTTTGGCTTGTGCCACTAATACCTGAGCCTGAGCTACTGAAGGTATAGTGAAGGCAAAACATCCTAAGAACACCACACTCAGCACAAATGATGTTGGCTTGTACACAGTAAATTTCCTGAAATTTTAGAGGACTTTTTTCTTGTACATTAAAACAAAAATATGGCCTTTTGAAAACTGTATTTCTTCGTATTAATGAAGATGTTAATAGTTCATCCACTCTTTCCTTGACAATCAGTCCTACATTACAGAGTTTTTACTGAGTGATGAAGTGTAAGTTATCAAGTTCAGATGAAGTTAACTGACATATAAAGCAGTATGATATTAAAATGACACTTTTCGCGTCAGTAGTTATACGTGTTATTGATAAAAACCTAACAGGCATCTAACTTAATTCTGGAGAGGCCATGGGTTAATTTCAGAGGGTTTAATATTCATTGCTGTTTGTTATTTTATTTAATAGTTTGCTGACTCTGTATCCAATTATTTTCACCTCTTATTCTTTTATACTAACCTTTAGTAAAAAGCCATCCAGGCGTTTACATCCTTTTTTTGCCATTACACGGTAAGATCAATTTAGCAAGTAAAATCTTCCTTTAAAATTTAGTTTTTAGTCAGGAAAATATTACAAATGAGAGCGCATTTGCGATGGTGCCGCACGCTTGCTAAAAGCGATCACAATCTAAAATTATTACTATGAGAGGATGTTTCTCAAACCTCTATCAACACAAACTAGTTTTATACATGTATTCTGATAATAAATATCAACTTATACGCCATCTGGGAGGCTAATTTATGATTATAACTACTACTGATGTGATTCAAGGAGCCGTTATTGAATCATATTTAGGCATTGTGACAGCAGAAGTAGTCTACGGCAGCAATTTCCTGCGGGATTTTTTGGCTGGTATTCGAGATATTATCGGTGGACGCACTGGGAGCTATGAGCGTCTATTTGAGCAGGGTCAACGCAAAGCCTTAGAAGAATTAGAACAACGAGCACAACGTTTAGGAGCAAATGCTGTTATTGGGATTGAAATTGATACTGGCACAATCAATCTTGACCAATCAGGAGTTCTTTTGCTGATTACTGCCACAGGCACTGCTGTAAAGATGCGTTAATCTCTTATTGACCATCTAATTACTTTGTTAGGATTTTTTAATAAGGGTTAGAAACTTTTCTATTGAGTCTAGTTTTTTTGAAAGATTAAAGTTGGATTATTATAGGAGTTAATAACTCTATTTAAAATTAAAAATTTCTATAGAAAAAATCTGCAAAAATCATGAAAGCATAAATAAATCTTAAAGAGTATTAATTTTTTTCAATCTGTCTGTTTTTTATTACTAAAGATAGATTGAATAACTATTTCTATTGATAGATATAAAATTAGATGATTTGGCTATTTAATTTTAAGCATAAACATGAATAAACCTGAGATTAACTTTGCTGAAACAGCACTGGAGAATATAAGCTATGTCATACGTAAATCGGACAGGTAATGACGTTATTCCTACGGAGTCTGTGGTATCAGGCCGAGTAGCTGAGTATCATGATCTTGTTCGCTGGGGACCGATTATTTCTGGTTTGTTGGTTTCTTTAGCTACTCAATTAATTCTAAGCGCTATAATTGGTGCTTTTGCGGCAGGCACAGTTGAAGGTTCGGGTGCACCCAGAACAATTGCCCCTAACGCTGCGGGTAATGCGGGACTTTGGTCAACTATCGCTTTACTAATTTCCTTATTTACTGGTGGTTGGGTTACAGCCCGTGCTTGTGGACCGATGAACCGCAATACCGCTCTTCTTAACGGCGCAATTCTTTGGGCAACGACTTTGGCAGTTAGCTCATGGCTGTTAGCAAGTGGAGTATCTGGTGCTTTTGGTGTTGCGGCTTCTAACGCTGGAGAAGTTATCAACCAGGTACAACAACAAGGTGGAGTTAATGTACCACAAGCAAACGTAACTGCCCAGCAAGCTCGTGAAGCGGCAGCTAATTTGCGTTCGGGATTGTGGTGGTTTGTGTTTGGTTCTTTGTTGGGTTTAATAGCCTCAATGATAGGGGCTGTTACTGGTGCTCGCAGTCCCCGGGCTAACACTTACAATACTTAAAGAATTGTCTGTAAAACCAAATATTATTTATTTAAAAGCACTTTGCAAAAAGGTGCTTTTTATTCATTGCATGGCTGGCGGATTAAGCGTCTTGATTCTGACTTCTGAATTCTTCAAATTCAATGAAATCCAAACTTTACTACCACAGTTCACCATTTCAGGTATGAAGCTTCAATCCCCTGCTCACGTCTGATTTTGCCATCTTTTTCAAACCAGGCAATTACTTGCTGTGCTGTCAAATCTTCAATAGTAACACTATACTCTTGGGCGATATGCTTCAAAAGCTTAAGTGATGAAATTGTTAATCTTGTTAAAAACTTTTCTGGGGAAGACAACAAAGCGGCGTCTACTTTGGATGACTCTTCCAGGGTTAAAAATTGTGCTGATGGTTGTTGTGGTGGTATATCCATAAATGCTATCTCAAATTTATTTGGGCATTGGGCATTGGTTATTAAAAAAAGGATAAATGACTAGTGACGAGCTTGTACCAAATAGCCACAACGATGTTGACCATCAATAATCCAGTGGGTGCGTTCTACGGTACAATCTGGTAATACGGCTGCAAACATTTCTAATTCGTGACCACAAATGCTGGGGAAAGACTCGGCAACGTTAGAAATGGCACAGTTATGCTCCATTAAGATAAAGCGATCGCACTCAAAGGAGTCATTCACATCAACAGAGTGATACTCTGCCATGAAGCCTTCCGCTTTTCTCAACTCTACTAAGTTGGCTACACGTTCTCGCAGTGAACCGTTACCGACGCGATCGCGGTATTCTTGAGCTTTGCGTTGCCACTGTTTCTCTAAAATCGATTTAAATTGGTCGTGTCCTACCGTTTCGGCTAAGGTATCTAGCAGCGAAACCGCAAAATTTCCGCTTGCATCACCAAAGCGATCGCTCATTGTTCGATGCAAGCGATCGCGTCCCTGACGACTCAATTCATAAAGATGCTGCGGCCGCCCCATACCTGCCGCCTGTACTGATGTAGAATACAAAACTAGCTCCTCCGTCTCCAAATCTTTGAGATGGCGACGAATCGCTTGGGGGGTAACGTCTAAAACTTCAGCTAGCTCCAAAGCCGTTGCTTTTTCGTGTTTGTGCAGATACTCTAAAATATCTTGCTTGGTTGAGGACTGGTGGGTAGTCGCCATCTTCATGTGGTGCAAGACGTTCAGCGAACGTCCCAAAAATTTATTTGAAAATTTGACTTTGACAACATTGTTGTTGTTAATTTAGCGTAAAATGAAGATAGATTAAACAACATAGCTGTTGTTTTACTCTCCACCACTATTCTAGCAGCCGTGTAACCATTCCGTAACGGGAGATGGGAATCGGTTAGCCGCAATCCACCTCCCATCCTAAAAGAGTTCAGAACACGAGAGATTATTACTGATGAGTGCCACTGTCAAAACCTTAGTCAACCAACCCTACAAGTACGGCTTTATTACAGATATTGAAGCCGACACTATTCCGCGTGGACTAGACGAGGACGTTATCCGCTTGATCTCCTCTAAGAAGAACGAGCCACAGTTCATGCTGGACTTTCGCCTCAGAGCTTATCGCCAGTGGCAAAAAATGACGGAACCAACTTGGCCGAATGTCAAGTATCCGCCAATAAATTATCAGGATATCATTTACTATTCAGCGCCGAAACGTAAGAAAGAAAAGCTAAACAGCTTGGATGAAGTCGATCCAACCCTTTTAGAAACCTTTGAGAAATTAGGCATTTCTCTATCTGAACAGAAGCGGCTGGCAAATGTCGCCGTTGATGCAATCTTCGATAGCGTTTCTGTCGCTACTACATTTAAAGAAAAGCTAGCCGAAGATGGCGTTATTTTCTGCTCGTTTTCGGAAGCGTTGCAAGAACACCCAGAACTGATCAAAAAATATTTGGGTAGCGTTGTTCCTGTAGCTGACAATTATTTTGCCGCCTTAAACGCCGCCGTATTTAGTGATGGTTCTTTTGTCTATATTCCTAAAGGCGTGAAATGCCCAATGGAACTGTCTACCTACTTCCGCATCAACTCTGGTGACACGGGACAATTTGAGCGGACTTTGATTGTCGCCGAAGAAGGTAGTTATGTTTCTTACCTTGAAGGTTGCACCGCACCGATGTATGACAGCAACCAGCTGCACGCCGCCGTTGTGGAACTCGTCGCCCTCGACAACGCTGAAATTAAATACTCCACTGTGCAAAACTGGTACGCTGGCGATGCCAACGGTAAAGGCGGTATTTACAACTTTGTCACCAAGCGCGGTTTGTGTCAGGGCGTAAATTCCAAGATTTCCTGGACTCAAGTAGAAACAGGCTCGGCAATTACTTGGAAATATCCTAGCTGTGTTTTGGTGGGTGATAACTCTGTGGGTGAGTTTTACTCGGTGGCGCTGACAAATAATATGCAGCAAGCCGATACGGGTACAAAGATGATTCACGTAGGTAAGAATACCCGCAGCACAATTATTTCTAAAGGAATCTCCGCAGGTAATTCTAGTAATAGCTACCGGGGTTTAGTGAAAGTTAACCCGACGGCGAAAGGGGCAAGAAATTATTCCCAGTGCGACTCGATGCTAATTGGGGATAATGCTCATGCAAATACTTTCCCTTATATCCAGGTGCAAAACAATACTGGGAAGGTAGAGCATGAAGCTTCTACTTCCAAGATTGGGGAAGATCAACTATTCTACTTTGCTCAACGGGGTATTTCAGCAGAAGATGCCATTTCGATGATGGTTAGCGGCTTCTGTAAAGATGTTTTCAATCAGCTACCAATGGAATTTGCTGTGGAAGCTGATAAGTTGTTGAGTTTGAAGTTGGAAGGCAGTGTTGGATAGCTCTTGTAGTCAGCATTTTAGTGCTGAGAAATCGCTAGGAACTGAAAAAATTAACGCTTGTAGTCAGCACTTTAGCGCTAGAGAAAAGCGCTAAAGCGTCTACTACAAACTAAAAAAGAAGAGAGATAATCATGATTATTGAAAATAGTGAAATTGTGCTGTCAGTACGGAATCTGACGGCTAATGTTGATGGAACACCGATTCTTAAAGGTGTGAATCTTGATGTGCGATCGGGTGAAATTCATGCGATTATGGGGCCGAATGGTTCTGGTAAGAGTACCTTTTCTAAGGTATTGGCAGGGCATCCGGCGTATGAGGTAACTGGCGGTGAGGTGATTTTCCAAGGGCAAAATTTGTTGGAGTTGGAGCCGGAGGAACGTGCAAGAAGTGGTGTATTTTTGGCGTTTCAGTATCCGTTAGAAATTCCGGGTGTGAGCAATTTGGATTTCTTGCGAGTGGCGTACAATTCTCGTCGGAAGGCGCAAGGTTTAGAGGAAATAGACGCTTTTGATTTTGACGATTTGATTGAAGAAAAGCTGGATGTGGTGAAGATGAATCCCAGTTTTCTCAGTCGGAGTTTAAATGAAGGGTTTTCTGGTGGTGAGAAGAAGCGGAATGAAATTCTGCAAATGGCGCTGCTGGAACCAAAGTTAGGAATTTTGGATGAAACTGATTCGGGTTTGGATATTGACGCGCTCCGAATTGTGGCGAATGGTGTAAATCAACTGGCAACTCCAGAAAATTCTACAATTTTGATTACCCACTACCAACGGTTACTTGATTATATTGTGCCTGATTTTGTGCATGTGATGGCACACGGGCAGATTATTACGAGTGGTGGTAAAGAACTGGCGCTGGAATTAGAGTCTCGCGGTTATGACTGGGTGCTAGAAGAGTTTGCAGCTGCTGAGGTGGGTGTGTAATGAGTATTCAAGTATCTCCTAGTCCAATTCCTAACTCAAATGCAGTTAGTTTGACATCGACTCTCTTAGATAGAGATGATTATCTGGTTGGGTTGTTAAATCAAGTAACGGCAAATAAAACAGACGGTTGGTTGCAGGAATTACGTCAAAGTGCTGCTAATTGGGTACGTCACTCGATTCTCCCAACTACCCGCGAGGAAGAATGGCGGTTTACTGATTTGTCGTCTCTGCGAAAGGTGCAATTTAATGTAGAGACGTTGCATGCAACGTCTCTAGAATTTGATATTTTGCCAGAAGCGGCTAATAGTCGTTTGGTATTTGTGAATGGCGTTTATGCACCGGAGTTATCAGCAGTTTCAGATTTGCCATCTGGAATTGTGGTGAGTAATTTGGTTGGTTTGTCTGCGGTTGAGCACCAAGCTGTACAGCAGTATTTAGCTCAAGCTGAGGGAGCGCAAGAAGTTTTTACGGCTCTCAATACGGCTGGGATAACTGATGCAGCTGTGGTGTGGGTGAAGAAGAATGTGGTAGTCGAAACGCCAATTCATCTGGTGTTTATTTCGGTTGCGGGGGAGACTGCGACGATTTCGCAGCCGCGTTGTTTAGTAGTGGCTGAAAGTGGTTCGCAGGTGAGTTTAGTTGAAGAGTATGCGAACCGTAGAGGCGCAGAGGAAGGAGTTTACCTTACCAATGCAGTTACGGAAGTTTGGGTTGGTGACAATGCCCAAGTGAGTCACACTAGGGTTGAGCAAGAAGGTGCAGAGGCTTTTCATATTGGGAAAACTGCGATCGCTCAAGCTCGTGATAGCCGATATACTTGTCATGCCATAACTTTAGGCGCAAAGTTGTCACGGCATAATTTAGAGATTTTGCAAACTGGTGAGCAGACACAAACTACTCTTAATGGGTTGACGATAATTTCTGGTAAGCAGTTGTCTGATACTCACAGTGCGATCGCACTCAACTATCCCCACGGTACAAGTGACCAATTGCATAAATGTATTGTAGGCGATCGCGCTCATGCGGTGTTCAATGGTAAAGTTTTTGTACCCAAACCAGCGCAGTTAACAAATGCATCCCAGTTGAATCGCAATTTGCTGCTATCGTCTAAAGCCAGAGTTGATACCAAACCCCAATTGGAAATTACGGCGGATAATGTCAAATGCGCTCACGGTGCTACTGTTAGCCAATTAGAAGATGACGAAATATTCTATCTGCAAAGTCGGGGAATTGATGAAAACGATGCTCGGAAGTTGTTAATTAACGCCTTTGCGGCTGAAGTCATCAACAAAATACCAGTTCCCTCTCTGCGAGAAATCCTTTTAAACACAGTAAATAATCTCAAGTCCATATCGCCTGACTCTTGAGAAAATTTTAGATTTTAAATTTTGGATTTCGGATTGAAGATTCAAAATCCAAAGTCTAAAAAGATTCCAAGCCTTAATCCGAATTTTAGATTTTAGCTGAAATTTTCCAATCTAAAATCTAAAATCCAAAATCCAAAATTGTTTGACTAATCTACCAATGACTTTCACTCCTACCAAAACCCTTGCTGATAAAGTTCGCGCTGACTTCCCGATATTGCATCAGGAAGTCAATGAGAAACCCTTGGTTTATCTCGATAATGCTGCGACATCGCAAAAGCCTTTGTTCGTATTAAATACTCTACGGGACTATTACGAGCAATATAATGCTAACGTGCATCGAGGTGCCCATTCTCTGAGTGCTAAAGCTACTGATGCTTATGAAGGTGCTAGAGATAAAGTTGCCAAATTTATCAATGCTGCATCGCGTCAGGAAATTGTCTACACCCGCAACGCAAGTGAGGCGATTAACCTAGTAGCCTACAGTTGGGGAATGAATAACTTACAGCCGGGAGATGAAATTATTCTCTCGGTGATGGAACACCACAGTAATATTGTGCCTTGGCAATTGGTGGCACAAAAAACGGGTGCAGTACTGAAATTTGTAGAATTAACACCAGAAGAAACTTTTGATTTAGAACAGTTTAAAAAGCTGATTTCTGAAAAAACAAAGTTAGTGTCAGTGGTGCATATTTCTAATACTTTGGGTTGTATTAACCCAGTGGAAGAAATTGGTGCGATCGCACACAGCTACGGTGCTAAATTCTTAGTTGATGCTTGCCAAAGTGTTCCCCACTACCCTGTAGATGTGCAGAAAATAGATTGTGACTGGTTGGTAGCTTCCGGTCATAAAATGTGCGCCCCAACTGGGATAGGATTTCTGTATGGCAAGTTGGAATTGTTAGAATCAATGCCACCATTTTTTGGCGGTGGTGAGATGATTGCAGAGGTGTATTTAGACTATTCCACCTACGCAGAATTACCGCATAAATTTGAAGCTGGGACACCTGCAATTGGAGAAGCGATCGCACTTGGTGCTGCGATAGATTATCTTAGCAGTATCGGCATGGATAAAATCCACGCCTACGAAGCAGAATTAACGGCTTATTTGTTCCAACAATTAGAGCAAATTCCCCAAATTAGAATTTACGGCCCCAAACCAAATGCGAAAGGTGAAGGTAGAGCCGCTCTTGCCTCATTCACCGCCGGAGAAGTCCACGCTAACGATTTATCTACATTATTAGATCAAGAAGGCGTTGCTATCCGTTCTGGACACCACTGCACACAACCATTACACCGTTACTTAGGTCTTGCTGCAACGGCACGAGCAAGTTTATCTTTCTACAACACCCGCGAGGAAATTGATATTTTCATCAAAGCACTGAAAGAAACTCTCGATTTTTTTGCAGGTTTCCTTGCTTAAATTTACAAAATATTCAGATACTAATTGTGCCAAATATCAGCAACACATTTTGCTAATAGTTGGCACAATTTAATTATGTGGATTATTTACAGGAGTAACTAAAGTTTTTGAAGCTCATTGGGCAAGTGATTGAAATTGACTGGAGCGAGTATTATATTAATAACATAGGTAAAATTATCGAGATTTTATCTAACATCCTGACAGAAGAAGTATTGTAATATGCTTGTAAAGTCAACGGTTGGTGAACAAAGAACAGTGCTACATAACATTAGCTGGGAAACCTTTGAAGCCTTGCTGAGGGATACAGGTGAAGATAGAGGTTCTCGCTTTGCTTATGACTGCGGTGTTTTAGAAATCATGACTCCACTTTTTGAACACGAAAATCCTAAAATTCAGTTTGACCGATTGATATTCGCTTTAGCAGTGGAATTAAAAATTAAAATTAGAAGTGCTGGTTCTACAACATTAAAACGTAAACCAATAACAAAGGGAATAGAACCCGATACTTGCTATTATATTCAAAATGAGCCACTAATTAGAGGTAAGCAAGAATTAGATTTAACAACAGATCCAGCACCAGATTTAGCAGTTGAAATTGATATTACTAGCAGTTCTGTTAATAAGCTTAATATTTATGCGGCTTTAGGTGTAGCAGAATTATGGAGATATGACGGTGAAGTTTTAAAATTTTATCAGCTAGTAGAAAGCCAATATATTGAAATTAAGTCGAGTATTGCTTTTCCTTTAATTTCTGTTAGTGATATGAATAGATTTATCCAGCAAAGTAAAACTATGGATGAAATTGATTTGGTGCAATCCTTCCGCGCTTGGGTGCAGGGGAAGATAGGTTAAAGTGTACCTAATTGATAAATATATTAGATTGAGTTTTTAATTGTACTTAGGTTCTCAGATAATCTATTAATAGCATCTAATTCGGTACCATATTTTATAATAGCTTCCCATTCTTGAGCTAAATCTTCAAGCACTATCCAATTACATTTTTTATTCATCTTAAGAGCCTGAAAACTGGGTCTAGACAATTCCTTTTTAACTTTTTCAACACGCGACTGAGGAATGACTACATAAAGTGGAAAATTCAAATTTGGAACAAGGGCAACTAAATCTGCCAGTCTTAATAAACCTGAGTAAATAGACGTAGTACATTCAACCTCGAAAGCTGCTGTAATCTGGTTATCACCACTAAGCCAAACCACATCAATAAGCGCAACTGTTTTTTGTGCATTATCACGAATTCCTAATTGTGGCAAAGAATCCATACTCAAGCTGCCTAATTCTTGTTTCTCCCATATACGTGAGCGATCATTAGAAGCAATCCACACTGAGCCACAAAGCTTTTGACCTAACTTAGCTAATATCCACTGCATTTGTGTATGTTGTGTTTCGCTATGTTGTGTTTCACTAGTATTTTCAATACTGGTAATCATTTTGAAAGCTGCATTTACACTTTTGTGGTTCAATTTCTTTCGTAATGCCTCTGCTTTTGCAAGATTACCAACTAAAAGTGCCTCATCAATAGCTGATAGGACTTTACGAGCCTTTTCATAATTAATACCACTTCCTATACCAACCCTCTTTGCTATGACATCCCTAGTACTTCCTACGCCAGATCCTTTACTTCCCTGACGCTGACGAGAGTTAGTTCGCTCAATAGCTTCCCAAGTTAATCCTTCTCGGCATTTTTGCTCTATAGATTTTTCTCTGTTAGCATTCTCCAGTAAAAGAGCTTCTAATTCAGCGATTTCATCAGTAAACTCTTTTTCTTCAATGGGAACTGTTACCCAACCTAGATATGACACCGCTTTCCAACGCCGATGTCCACTGATGATTGTACCCTCTGGTGTAACAATAAGCGGTTTGACCCATTTAGACCTTTCAATATCTTGAGCTAGTTGCTCAATATCTTCGTCGCCGTAAATACCTTCATTTTTTGGATGTGGATGAAGTTCAACAATCTTGCGTTCTTTAATCTGAATGTTTGCCATTTAGTCTAATTACGAAGTCGCACTGTGTCTGATGTACTACTCTAATCTAACAGTGGTATTAATGTATCAAAAAGAGCAAAGAATCAAAATATATTGCTTGTTTGAGTCTAAAAGGCGATCGCACCCTCATTTCTTAACGTCATGCAAGTGAAATTACTGCACTGTTTACTAGCTGCTAGAAAATTTACCGAATCAGGTAAACTTGATGCTTTACTTTATTGTGAATAAGATAAGTAATTTACAATCTAAAATAAGATTATATTGAGCAACTACATTAACAAAAACCATGCACCCCATATTAAAAGTCGATATTTCCGAACTAAGTGTATCTGAACGTATACAGCTTGCCGAAGATTTATGGGACAGCATTCTTACTACACCCGATGAAGTTCCTCTCAACGATGAGCAAAAACAAGAATTAGATAGACGCTTGGAGATGCATAGCCAAGGCCCAAACCGAGGTTCAACCTGGCAATCAGTGAAGCAAAGACTAGGTTTACCTGAATGAGCTATCAGTTAATAATTAGTCCAGAAGCAGAACTGGATATTCAAGATGCTTTTGAATGGTATGAACAACGTAATTCTGGAGTAGGTTCGGAGTTTGTACGTGCAGTTGATAGCTGTTTAGCATTAATTGGACGCAACCCTTCAGCTTATCCAGTGGTGTATCGACAAGCGCGGCGATTATTAATACGTAGGTTTCCCTATGGTGTTATTTATGTTGTAGAAGAAAATGTTATCACTGTCATTGCTTGTTACCACGTCAAACGTAATCCTAAACAATGGCAGAGCAGGAATATTTGAACGCTTTTATGTTCTCGCCTACAATCACCTGAACCATCTATAATTCCTGTTCTAAAATAAGCCATTAGTAACAGTGCAATCAAAGCGATCGCACCTCACAAAATCAACTCAAAGAATCTGGATCTATCCCTAACTTTCGCAATTCTTCTGCTAGCCTTTGAGTGCGTTGTTCAGCAGTGGTAGCGCGTTGTTCAGCAGCGATCGCTCGTTCTTCTGGTGTTAAATATCTGACTCCTTGTTTGTCATACCAATACAACCAATCCCGCGTAATTCCCTGATAGGTTCCCCGTTCATGACCAATTCCTAAACCTATCTCTGATAACCAAACAGGATTTCCTCGCTGCAATACATATTCACCATTTACTAATCGATAAACTTCTAAAGGCGCTTTTCTACGGCGTTGGGGATTGTAAACAACATAATACAAAATCTCCATCTCAGCATACATTTTCTTTTTGCTGCTATATTCCCCACGCCGTTTATGAGAAACAACTTCTAATGCCATAATTGGCATCACCTTTTCTTCCCACAACACATAACTTAAACGCAAGTTCTCATCAAAAACTCGCTCAACTCCTAAACTTAAAAACCCATCGGGTACAATCGGCGGTAGTTCAGGATCGTAATATATCCCCATATCAACTCCAAAAAACCAATCCATCCGGTTTGTCCATAACCAAGCGAGGATGGCTTTGAGTAAACTGGGAATTAAATCTTGTAGCTCATTGTCCACAGGTGTATAGTCCGAGTCGGGCAGATCCTCGGCGGAGGGTAAGCAGTGCAATGGGTTGTAATTTAACATGGTGGGTGCGTAGGCATAGCCCGTCGTAGACATCGCAAACTTATAATATTGATGATATCTATCCACCTCTGACAAGCCCCGAAATTTATTTATGAGATTATTAATTTTGAATTTTGAATTTTGAATTTTGAATTCGGAGCGAAGCGACGTGACTTTTTCTTGCGATAATTCCCAAGGGGGACGCGCTCCCCACTGGTTAGTCAAAGGTGGATAGATGACACTCAAGCGGTTAGTTTTAATTTTTGTGCTGACGCCGATAGCAGTTCTGTTGGCAGTCTCGGCTTTATTCGGTAGTTGGCAAGAACCTCAGTTCCAAAGTCGCCTGGAACTATACCAAACCAATATTGCTCTACAAGCCCAAGCTTGGCAATCAGAAGATAGTAGCGATCGCAATCTCCAGGCGGTTCAGGAAGCAATACTTGGTGAGCAACCTCTGGAAAGTGCGACAAAGCAGTATCAAGAGGCGCGTCAATCAGTTCAAGCTAATTTAGATAAAGTTAACAATAAACTTGCACAATTACGCTCTCAACCTGAAATAACTCCTATACCTCCGAAACCTCTACCTGAGGTTCCTCCGACTGTTAAAACTTCTAAACAGGGACAGCAACAGTTACAGCAGTCCCTCCAGCAATTGCAAAAACTACTGGCTGAATTAGACCTGCGGCTGGGAATTTTACAAGCACAGCAAGGACAGACGGATACGGCTCTCAAAACTTGGAGCGAATTACAACAACGCTCAGATATCAATCCAGAATTTGGAGAAACCGCAGCTGTATTAAGTGGACTGTGGAGCAATCCTCCCCGTCTGCTCCAAGATTCTCAAGAACGGATTCAAAAGAATTTAGAAGGTTGGTTTCGCTCTACTGCTTTGGTTCAACTATACCAACTCCAGCAACGACAAGATGCTTTATTGGCAGTTAAAGCTGCACAACAAGAAGCTGCTAGTCAAGCAGTGTTGAAATTAGCGGTTATTGGCACTATTCCCACCTTGGCAGCTTTAATTGGTCTAATACTGCTGATTTCCTTATTTGCTCAACGCGTGTTGAAAGGAAAAGCCTCGTTACTAGCTCAAAATGCTGATGTCCTTTGGTCAACGCCTTGGGATGGTGAAACGATTTTGCAGGTTTTTATCGTCGGCTTTTTCTTCATGGGGCAAATTTTTGTCCCTTTAGTGCTATCACTGCTCCCCATCCCTCGTCCTGTAGGTGATGTGCGACTTCAGGCTTTTTATGTTTTGGTTAGTTACTTACTGGTAGCATCGGGTGCGCTGTTAGTGCTGTATTTATCTCTCAAGCGCTTTTTTCCACTACCGGAATTTTGGTTTCGCTTCCGTTTTCAAGATAAGTGGTTTTTGTGGGGACTGGGAGGCTATTGCGCGGCTTTACCTATAGTTGTGGTGGTATCTTTGATCAATCAACAGCTATGGCAAGGACAGGGTGGTAGTAATCCTCTGTTGCAACTAGCGCTGGAAAGCCAAGATGGTGTAGCACTTGGCATATTCTTCTCCACAGCAGCGATCGCAGCTCCATTTTTTGAAGAAATTCTATTTCGCGGCTTTTTGTTACCTTCTCTAACTCGTTACTTACCCGTGTGGGGATCGATTCTAATCAGTAGTTTATTGTTTGCGATCGCTCACCTCAGCTTGTCGGAAATCCTGCCACTGACCGCATTGGGGATCGTTTTAGGAGTAGTTTACACGCGATCGCGCAATCTCCTTGCTCCTATGCTCCTCCACAGCCTCTGGAATAGTGGTACATTATTAAGTCTGTTTGTTTTAGGTAGCAATTGATGCTAATTCTATACTGTTGCCATAAACAAAAATATTTGCTTTTATCTCCATAAGTAGGGAAATATTTACTATTTATAATTGGTTTTTAAGCATAAATACTAGCTAAAAACCCAATTAAGATAACGGCAAAAGCAAATCAAAGAATGCTATTAACATAGACAACAAACTATCTAGTTAAGTATTTATTCTCATCCGGGCGATTTTAGCCAGCAACGGGTCTTGTAATTGGTGCGATGTCGGTTTCACGCCCGCTGGACGTGATGCCTACGCCTACGCAAAAAAATCCGGAAATAATACTGACGGACTTGTAAAAAGTAGTGTAGCAGTTTTTGCTGATTATTGAGGTTCATTAGTTCTCAAGATCAATGTCTTACTTAAAAATCTGCAAAACTGCCGCATCAGGGCTTGCAATCATCAAATCCACCAAAAGTTATTAAGGAGCGCCAGATTTTCCGGCTATGCCGCAAAAAATTTTAGCGTTACCTCTGGATTTATCTTGGGGCTTACTTTTACTGTAAAAATTAAAAATCTATTTATTAAGCAAGTAAATGTATTTGCTTTGATTACAATAAAGACTTTATTTTTATACTTCACTTATCAAGGAGCAGCACTTAAATATGTCAAATTTCAACCCTAGTCACCCTACCAAACAACTTCTAGCTGGTTACTGTGGCATTATCCTTGGAGGATTTGGGGTTCATAAATTTATTCTAGGATACGCTCCAGAAGGCTTTATCATGTTGGTGATTTCTGTAGTCGGGGGTTCTTTCACCTACGGCATTGCCTTATTAATTATGCAACTTGTAGGTTTAATTGAAGGTATGATCTATTTGAATAAGTCCCCTGAAGAATTTGTAAATACCTACTTTGTAAATAAGCAGGGCTGGTTCTAGTGCAAGAAAGTGGTTCATGCTGGAGGCAGATTACATTTCTTTTTATTGATAAAGAGTTTTTGGTACATACCTCGCCCCTTCTCTAAGGATATCCGACTAACTCAAACCACATCCCTTGCTGACGATGCCCTCAACTTTGCCGTTGGCTAGGCGTGGTTTCTCTTGGACTAATAACCAATGACTAATGACTTTGCGAAGCAGTTTGATATGCTCATTCTCAAACCTAAACAGCTGAACTGGGCAATATTCTTCTTGTTGGGCATAGGCTATTTCAGCGTTATGTCTCATGTAGAAATCAACTATTTCTTAAAAAGCCTGATTGTAATCATGCCAATGCAGGTTGGAGCGATCATTTATGTGACTTATCTACGCTGGAGCCGTCATTGACCCTCAGCGAGATACGATAAATTAATAAATTTAATAGGGTTGACATACAGTCGTAGTTCCATATTTAGCCTACGCTCAAATTAGAGACGCTTTTAGTCAGGCGTTGAATTTCTGTAGCGAATCTAAACACTTGCCATGCAACTTGTCCCAAAAACTCAGCTAGCCCCAGAACTTGAGCCAATCCTAGAGAAAATTATTCTTGATGTTGGAGGTATGAAGTGTGCGGGGTGTGTGAATGCAGTAGAGCGACAGCTAACCCAACATCCAGGAGTCAAGAGTGCCTGTGTGAACCTGGCCACAGAGGTAGCAGTTGTAGAGTCAGAAACTGGTGCAGTAGATGCAGATGCACTGGCACAGCGATTAACAGCCGTTGGATTCCCGACTCAACCCCGAAAAGTTAGCGGCACAGTAGCAGGCGAGATATCTACCTTACCAGACCCAGCAGAACGACAACGCCAAGAAATGCGATCTTCTGTTAGGCAGTTGGCGATCGCTGCAATTTTACTATTATTGTCGGGTAGTGGACATTTTGGTAATCTTGGCAGTTCAGTGCTGCCAGTCCTGAATAACATCTGGTTTCACTGTGGACTGGCGACAGTAGCGCTATTAATTCCCGGTCGCCCGATTTTAGTAGATGGCTGGCTGGGCTGGCGGCGAAATGCGCCTAACATGAACACCCTGGTGGGATTAGGAACGCTGACAGCCTACGTTGCTAGTTTAGTAGCCCTACTATTTCCGCAAATGGGTTGGGAGTGCTTCTTTGACGAACCAGTGATGATGCTGGGCTTTATTCTCTTAGGAAGGACATTAGAGAAGCAAGCTAGAGGTCGCGCCGCTGCTGCATTTAGGAAATTGCTAGCCCTCCAGCCACAGGTAGCGCGATTGATTGCCAACCCAGACAAAGGAGGAATGGGATTTTCTAGCGTAGAGATTCCTGCTGAACAGGTGCGTGTTGGTGAATGGGTACAAGTACTGCCAGGTGATAAAATCCCTGTCGATGGTGAAGTGGTGGTTGGTAAAACAACAGTGGATGAATCCATGCTGACTGGGGAAGCTGTGCCAGTAATTAAGCAACCAGGCGACCCGGTAACAGGAGGTACATTAAACCAATCAGGAGCGATCGCTATTCAGACAACCCGAACTGGAAGTGATACAACTCTAGCTCGAATTGTCACCCTAGTAGAAGCCGCCCAAACTCGGAAAGCGCCAGTACAAAAATTAGCAGATACAGTAGCTGGTTACTTTACTTACGGGGTGCTGACAGCATCTATATTGACATTTGGCTTTTGGTACTTTTTCGGTACTCACATTTGGGCTGATGTCAGCATGTCTGGTGCTGGTGGCATGGAAATGATGAGCCACGCTACACATGAAGCTCCCCATTCCCCTTTATTAATTAGTTTAAAACTAGCGATCGCAGTTATGGTAGTCGCCTGTCCTTGTGCTTTAGGGCTTGCTACCCCAACAGCCATTCTTGTCGGGACTGCTATGGGCGCAGAACGGGGTCTATTAATCAAAGGCGGCGATGTTTTGGAAAAAGTACACCAGTTAAACACCGTAGTCTTTGATAAAACTGGCACTTTGACCACGGGTAATCCTATCGTCACAGATTGTCTATTAATTGAGGAAATGGGGAGTAAGGAACCCCACTCCCCACTCCCCACTCCCTACTCCCTCATTCAACTAGCAGCAGCCGTAGAAAGCGGTACTCACCACCCCCTAGCAAAAGCGATTCAGCAAGAAGCACAGCAGCAACAGTTATCGATTCCAGAGGCTGTGGACTTTCACACTGAACCAGGACTAGGGGTATCTGCTGTGGTAGAGGGTAAAGTTGTACTGTTGGGTAACTGGGACTGGTTAAGTTGGCACGGCGTTGCCATTGACGAAACGGCACAACAAGTAGCACAAGATTTGGCAACAGATGGTAAAACAGTCGTTTGCGTAGCAGTTGGGGGAGCTTTAGCTGGGTTAATTGCTGTTTCTGATACTCTCAGACCAGATGCCCAATCCACCGTAGACAAGCTGCGTCAGATGGGCTTACGGGTAATGCTGCTTAGTGGCGATCGCCTAGAAGCAGCTAGCGCCATAGCCAAACAACTAGGATTAGATAGTGCTGATGTAATAGCGGGTGTTCCTCCAGCGAAAAAAGCAGCTGCAATACAGTCTCTCCAGTTAGAAGGGACAAAGAAAACTTCGCACTCCCCACTCCCCACTCCCCACTCAGTACTCAGTACTCAGCACTCAGCACTCAGCACTCAGCACTCAGTAGTCGCAATGGTAGGAGATGGAATCAACGATGCTCCAGCTTTATCCCAAGCAGATGTAGGAATTGCTTTACACTCCGGGACGGATGTGGCGATGGAAACTGCTGAAATTGTCCTAATGCGCGATCGCTTAAGCGATGTCGTCGAATCTATTCAGCTTAGTCGTGCCACTTTCGATAAAATCCGCCAAAATTTATTCTGGGCTTTTGCATATAATACAGTTGGTATTCCTTTAGCAGCGGGTGTTTTGTTCCCTAGCCTGGGTTTTGTCCTTAACCCATCTGGTGCTGCCGCATTAATGGCTTTTAGCTCTGTTAGTGTCGTCACAAACTCAATATTATTACGGCGATTAGCTCATCACTCGTAAAATCCTCTTTTGCACAGAAAATTTCCATCTCAAGTTAAACTGGGTGGCTATTCAGATTTTACGCAGCCCACCAAGCCTCTTGAGACACTTACCAAAGCTATCATAGCTACTGGAGTAGAACGGCCATGTTCTACTCTTTCAAGGTATTATGCAATTTTAAAGCTTATTTAGATCAGCACCACAGATTTATGGTGCCCGAAAATGACAGGATACGATACTAAGCAAATTTTTATTAATCACAGTTCCAACGATTTGTCAATGGCAGCAGAAACCAATGAAAACCATCTACTGATTATTGAAGACGATCAAGGCCGCAAAGAATTTTCTCTGGAGCACCCCGTCTACTCTATCGGTAGAGACCGCGAATGTAATATCCGTTTGATGTCGCAGTTTGTCTCCCGCCGCCATGCCACATTAGTGAGATTGCCACGAGAGCATAATAGTCACAGCTATTATTACCGGATTGTAGATGGCGATGCCAAAGGTAAGCCTAGTTCCAACGGTTTGATGATTAATGGACGTAAGATACCAGCTCACGATCTCAGAAATGAAGACGAGATAGTTTTTGGCCCTCAAGTACGTGCTATTTATTACCTTTTAAGAAATACTCAGCGTTTGGGACAAACAGATTCGAGTGAGTACGATATTACACTAATAAACCCCGGTATGGCCGAGGATTTAGAGGATGTGGGAGAGTGAATTATAACTACTAATAGCAGTCTGAGAATCCCACGACTTGAAGGCGTGGGAGTGGCAATTCAATCCCCTATCCGGCAAGACTTTCAATCAAATGCCAATGGCGGCTACTTTCAATAGCCTGCTTGATAAATTCAAACATTTGTCGACAGTAATTATCTAGTTGAAGTGGTAGTTCTTCATTTTTAATCACAATGCTCATCCGGGTTTCTGTTTCAGTAGATTTTGATTTATCAATCAATACTTCTACTGTGATCAACTTGGGAAAAGGAACATTGCCCGGAACCTCACGAGCGATAATATAATCGCCAGTGTAGTATTGAATATCCAACTGACAGTCTTGTAGAAGTTCTACAAGTAACGGCAACAAATGGTCACTAGGAACAGAAACAGTAAATGAACCGGTATAGCGAGCCATAATAGCCCCAAGCCTTGCAACACTCTGTCCATCCTATAATACCGAAGCATCTAAACCAAAAGTGATTAAAAAAGCAAAAGCATTACAAGATATGACAGCCACATCTGTTTTATGCATAAGGAAAGTGGCGTAAGCTGGAAGTTTGATCAAAAACTTTACAATAAAGGTTTGGCTGAGGTAAAAAATGAAAGTCGCAATTACCGGAGCAACAGGATTTGTCGGTAGTCGTTTGGTACAACGACTCCACGGGGAAGGTCATCAAATAGTAGTATTAACTCGGAACACCGCCTTTGCTAAAAAGGTTTTTCCATCTGAGGCTTTTCCCAATCTAGAAATTGTTGCCTATACACCAAATGCGTCTGGTTCTTGGCAAAGTGTCATTGCTAGTTGTGATGGTGTAGTTAATCTGGCAGGAGAACCCATTGGTGAAGGACGCTGGACACCGGAACGCAAACAAGAAATCCTCAATAGCCGGAAGCTAGGAACACAAAAAATAGTTGAAGCAATAACCAACGCTAATCCCAAGCCAACTGTGTTAATTAATGCTTCGGCTATTGGCTACTACGGCACTAGTGAAACGGCAATTTTTGATGAAACAAGTCTAGCTGGTAACGATTTTCTCGCGCAAGTTTGCCAAGCCTGGGAAGCAGAGGCCAAAAAGGTAAAAGATGCTGGTGTGCGGCTGGTAATTCTGCGTTTTGGGATTGTTCTAGGTAACGGTGGTGCTTTAGGTAAAATGATTCCGCCTTTCAAACTCTTCGCTGGCGGCCCCATTGGCAGTGGTCGGCAGTGGTTCTCATGGATTCATGTAGACGATTTAGTTAACCTGATTCTGCAAGCTTTAACTAAACCAGAAATAGAAGGTGTATATAATGCTACTGCCCCTAACCCAGTTAGGATGGCAGATTTAAGCCAAACTTTGGGACGAGTCATGAATCGCCCTTCTTGGTTGCCTGTTCCTGCTTTTGCGATCGAAGCTCTTTTAGGAGACGGGGCTATAGTAGTTTTAGAAGGTCAGCAAGTCCTTCCCAAGCGCACAGTGGAAACAGGCTTTGAGTATAAATATACTAATTTGCAATCAGCATTAACACAAATTCTGACATAGAGTCAAGGGGAGTGGGGAGTGGGGGAGGCAGAGGAAGCAGGGGAAGATAAGGGAGATGAGGGGGACAAGGGGACAAAGAGAATAACCGATGCCCAATGCCCAGTACCCAATCCCTTAACTATTGACTAGTTGACATCCTCCCCACCGTGAACGGTCAGGGATTCCTAAGACTCACGACTTAGGTTTCTGTTTCATAGCAACCGCCTCCACCCCCTAAGAGGATTTGGTCTTATGTTCGCTCCACAGACTTTACGACTGCGTGTCCCGCAGCAACTTGAATCTTACAAAATGTTCAGATGTTTGTAACTTAAGGATGAAATCATTGCCTCTCGTTCTTATCCCAGTCTGCCGTCTTTTCTTCGCCGTCAATAGTTTTCTATTGAACTTTGGTGTTAGGCTTTCTGTCTCCGATGTCTGGGTGGGTCAGCGACCACTTTTAATTCTACCATGATACTTGTGATATAAAGCCGTCCTTAAAGGACGGGGTTTTAAACCCCTTTTTTTGATGAAAACTTTTTTGAAACCCAACTGATAATACCGCTGAGAATGGCACCGCCCATGAGGATGCCAATCGCTGGATTAAAAACGGGTAGCCACAGTTTATGCCACAAATCTAAACCCAGGTTTACTCCTACAGAATCACCGATCGCAGCGATCGCTAACCAGACAAAGCCAAACAAAACCAAAAAAACATCTGCGACTAAAATCGTGTTTAACCAATTTAACAGTTTATCTTTCATCTATCGTTTCATCTAAATTGCCCAAAATTTTAGGACTGCTAATTAAGTAAGTTAAAAGTGAGGACTGCCTACTAGAATTTAACTCCTAACTCCTCACTCCTAACTCTTAACTTCTCACTCCTCCAATAGCCAATTTTTGACTTTTGTCAAACTCTGCCAATCTGGTTTTCTACTTAAACCGTCTTCAATACTGGTTTTTATTTCATCGCGCCATTCTGGGTTGACAAAAATTAGCTGCTGTGCAATGTCAATATGTTCTCGTAAACCTTTTTGACCTGTTTCCAGCATTGCTAAGGCGAGATTAACTCTAGCCTGTGGGTCTTGTGGATTTAACTTGACTGCTTTCTGTGCAGCTTTGTAAGCCAAGTTGGGTTTATTATCGAGTAGATATAACCACGCCAAACAAACCCAAGCAGCACTAGTTTTAGGAGCGCGATCGCACACTTCTTTAAACACAGGGATTAAAGAATCTGCTCCTTCTCCTGCTTTATAGCGTTCCAAACCTGTATCAAACAGGGATTCAACTGTATTAGTCATTGGTCATTAGTCATTAGTCATTAGTCATTGGTCATTGGTCATTAGTCATTGGTCATTGGTCATTAGTCATTAGGCAACTGCAAATGATAAACGACAAATGACAAGGGACAAATGACAAATGACAATATTACACCCCAAATGACTTACCGCAACCACAAGTTTGGTTGGCATTGGGGTTAGTGAATTGAAAACCACCGCCAATCATGGCATCGCTGTAATCGAGCATTAAACCGTAGAGATATAATAAACTCTTGCGATCGCTGACAATTTTGAAGCCATCATAATCAAAAACTTCATCCTGCGGGGTGATCTTGCTAGAGTCTTCAAAGTCCATCATGTAAGACATCCCTGAACAGCCACCTTGACGGACTCCTACCCGTAAGCACAAGTCTGTGCCTTGCCTGTCCCGGAGGGATTTTACCTGGTGCAATGCGGCTTCGCTCAACAGAATTCCGCGTTGTTGAGGCTGAATTGCTTGTGTCATCTGCTTTTTAAACTCCTTAATTAGTATAAGCTTTACCCTATATCAGCTTGTTAATGCCTTTGGGTTGCCGTTGGTGTTTTTGTATTCATTCTAGCGGCTTAGATGCCGTTAGATGCCAAATTGTAAACACTCCGTCAAAAGCAGCCAAACATTTTTATTCTAGAATTAGAGACTCAGTGTGTTTATAGATTTGGTATTTTTGGAGTTCAAGCCTGGCGGCAGTCACCAGAAGCAACTATCTTTCCGGTGCAGCCATCAAAACCTAATCTGAGGCTAACTATCCCCCAAAGTTTACTTCCAAATTGCTTCTTTTGATTAACTTACTCTATGACAAGTTTTAATCGCTCTACCAGTCGTCGGTTGAAGAAACTAACTCAAATTCCTTCTGTATGGGAGGGCGATCGTCGTCCGTTGTCATCACCAAGCCAGCACTCAGACTCAGAGGAAAAGGGAGAATGCATCCTTTGGGTAGATTACTCCCAAGGTGTGGTTCGGGGAATGGACGTGGTAGCTTCAGATATCGGCCCAGAAGCAATAGTTCGGACTTTAATGCGAGCAATGGAGCATCCCCACAGTCCGGCAAGACCTGCCAGACCCCAAAGAATTGTAGTTAAAGACCGCGAAATTCAATTTTATCTGCGGGGGGTGCTACAAGATTTAGATATTGCCATTGACTACGCACCAGAACTGCCTTTAATTGACGAACTGTTTCGTGGGTTCGCTGACATCCTCGATAGTCAAACCCCCGACTTACCCCCACAGTATGCACAAATCTTGCGAGAGAAAGCATTTGCAATTTGGCAAGCAGCACCTTGGGAATTTTTGGAAGAACAACAAATTTTGTCAATCGAGATTAATAAGTGGGATGTTGGCACACTCTACGCCTCAGTCATGGGAATGCTGGGAATGGAGTATGGGATTTTGTTTTATCGCTCAGAAGAATCTTTAAAACAGTTTCGCGCCGCAGTTTTAACGGATGAAGAATCAACCGAGCATTTAGAAGAAGCATTCCTCAAGCAAGATTGTCTGTTCCTCACCTTTGAGAGTGCTGATGAAACCGATGAAGATGAGGATGAAGAAGAGGATTTGGCGGATCTGCCATTATCAGAAATTGATCCCACTTTTGGTAATATCCACCCCTTAGAAGGACTACGGTCTGTTTTGTATGACGAAGAAGCACTGGTAATCTTGGTTGCGATCGAAAGTCTGATCCGCTTTATTCGCGATCATCGTCGCCACCTTCATGAGGACATCTTCCCTACCCTCAGCCGTCGCTATCGCATTGCTCTGCCGCATTCGGAAGAATCAACTAAATCTGTGGCTGTGACAGTCTCTACCATGCCACAGTTAGCAGCAGAATTAGAGGACATGGCAGGCTTTGATGTCGATGAAGACGACATGGAAAACCTTGGCTTACCGAATTTTCAATCATTGCAAGATGACTTGATCCCGGAAGACTCTTTCCTCAGCTTAGGTGTAGTGTCTTGGGAAATGTTGGAGTACCTCCGTAAGGGTGTTAGCTACCATCCATCTGGTGAAATTAAACAAGTGGGTGACGGTTTGCCGGTGATTTTAATTCAAACTTCCCGGCCCAAGGCTAAGACTTTAATTGAAAGAATTGAGGCAATAGGCGGACTGAAAGCTATTTGCTTTAATCCAGGTGCCGATCCCTTCGATGGCGATCGCTACGACCTGGGTTTATTGCAAACTCAAAATGGCGAATTGTTCCTATTCGGTGAATTTTTAGATGAAGATCCCGTTCATGTAGAAGCCCGAAAAAAATGGAATCAGCGCTGTAAAAATACTAAGGGATACTGTGGTTTAATCATTGCCAAGGGGTTAACCGGAGCTTCCCGTGGCAATCCTCAGTTACGAGATATGATGGCTTTATTTGAAGCGCGATCGCTTTCACCTAAAGATTTAGGTCTGGGCACTCTTAAACTGATGCCCCAACTCAATTTGGAATAGTTGCAAAAATTCTCGCAATCTTCAATCTCAAATTGTGGCTATAGGAATCTGCTTTAATTATTTTGGGATTACGAGAAAGAAGCTGATGATTTAGTAGCTTTTACTAAATCTCAACTTCATTAGGAATTATTATCTTTGTTCGGTTTTCTTTTTGCTCCCCCTAACTTGCTGGATCAGTATATTTGCAGAGAACATTAATACCAATTTTTAGAATATATAACACGACAATTGTGGCGATCGCTCCATCCATCGGTATTCCATTTACTGCTGCAACTGCCACCAGTGAGCCAATAATGCTATTGAGCAGAGAAGCACTACCAGGGTTCTTGGTGTATTCTTTGATTTTGCCCTGTAAACCATCATCACCACAGATTTCCGCGCGGATTTCATTGAGGGTCAGCTGTAAAAGAGATTTTTTGCCCTTACTATAATCTGTTTTGCCGACTTTCTCTTGCCAAAGTGCATCAAAACTTGCTTCTAGATTGCCATTGTGTTGTTGCAGAGTAGTAAGCGCTTGTTGCGCTGGGGTGTCGTTTGGCAGAAGTTGCTGAAGTTCTTGGATTTCGACAGGAGTTAATTGGGCATTCATATATATTTAACTTAATTATTTATGGAGTATTTGTTAGTTCCTGAATCAACTCTTCAGGTGTGATAATTCTGGGAGTAGCAACTGGAAAATCTCTAGGATTGCGAGTAATAATAGCATCTAAGTGATTGAGTACCGCAGCGCTGTATTGAATAGCGTCTTCAAAATCTCTAAAATTAAGGTTTAGTGCCATGTTGATTGCAGTACTGTCTACAGTAGCGACACGGCAGAAGTTGACCAACTGCCTTAAATAAGTAAGTGTCCACTCTCGACCTCTTGCCCTACGGATGATGTAATACAAATCACTAAAAGTTGAAGCGGAAATATAACCTTCTACCTGTCCTTGCTCAATTAGCACCAACACTTGTTCGCTTGCCTCTAGAAAAGGTTCACGCTCAAGGGCATCATCTACAATAATGTTGGTGTCTAACAAGATTTTCACAGATTATGTTTTTCTTTTAAAGCTTCCCATCTGGCTTGGTCTGGGTCAAAGTCTGGTGGTGTTGGTGGGGCATTTTCAAATAAACCTTCAAATGCTTTGACTTTAGACTTTCTTTTCGGCTTTTCTGGCTGTGACTCAGTAGAAGTTTCCAAGGATGAAACTGGCTGCAAAATAATCACTTCTACCGTCCCAGGAGCAATATTTAGAGGTTCGTCAATAATTAAATGACCTGATTCGTCAATTGTGGCGTTCAGCTTATAGGCTTGCATATTGCTTTTCCTCATCTATATATAATTAAATAATATTTCAGGCAATTTCACAGATTATGTTTCTCCTTTAAAGCTTCCCATCTGGCTTCGTCTGGGTCAAAATCAGAAGGCGTAGGTTGTGTTTTTTCAAACCAGCTTTGCAAAGCTTTAATTTTTGTTTGTCTCTTCGGCTTTTCTGGCTGTGACTCAAAGGATGGAACTGGCTGCAAAATAGTACCTGAATCAACGATCGCAGTTATAAATGAATGTCTTGTCGTCACCAACATTACAATATTAAGGTTTAACGCTATAACATTAAGGCTTAATGCTATAACCTTAAGGCTTAACCTTATAACCTTAAGGCTTAACGCTATAACCTTAAGGCTTAACGTTACAACATTAATCACCAGCATTATAAGATTAAGGCTTAAGGTTACGACATTAAGCCTTAACATTACAACTTTTTGACAAAAGCTTATGCGATCGCTCTTTAGGGTAGTGGGCTGTGTGCGATCGTAACCAATGCTTAAATAAAACTTATGAATGATTTGACTTGGCAATAAATCTTGTACTGCACCCTACGACTCTGTTTCTAGCCTATCTCGCGCTGTCCAAATTGCCTCGCGCATCTCTCCAGTGCATTCTTCACCCGTCGCATCGTGCCAAATGGTTTGAAACTGGCTTTCTTTTAATTGATGGAGCATACGCGCTAAACATTGGATATCTTCATAAATCCATTCTTCATTATGCCGATGCTTAATATCATTACCTAAAACTTGAATATAAAATTGTAAGGCATCAGCGTAATTATTCTGCTGCTCTAAAGTTTTACCATATTCTATGAGTGTTGCCGATACTTTATTCGATATTTTAAGTTCTATTCTAATGTCGAGAGCTTTTTGGAAGTAGGCTATTGCCTCGTCAAAATTACTTTTTAGCTTTGCAACTTCACCCAACCCTTGGTACTCATCTGAAGCATTATACCAATCCTCTTTATCTTCATAAATTTGAAGAGCTTGATAGTAAAGTTGTTTTGCAAAATCTAGATTTCCTTGAAGCTTTGCTACCTCACCTGATTCATGAAAAATAGCAGCAGTAAAATAATCATGTCCCAATTTTTCACAAATATGCAAAGCTTTCTGATAATTTAAAATTGCTTGTGTATAATCTTCTTTATATCGTGCTATTACACCCAGTTCTTGATAAATGCCTGCAAGTCTATATAAGTCTTGAGAATCTTGGTAAATTTGAAAAGCCTTTTGGTAATATTGAGATGCTAACTCAAAATTATATTGTACTCTCGCTGCAACGCCAAGCTCATAATATACACCAGCAGCCTGGTAAAAATCACCAGCATCTTCAAAAATTTTTAGAGCGTTTAGGTAGTAGTGTAAAGCTCTATAAAAATCTCCATCTTCCCTTGCTGCTAGACCTAAATTATAATTAGCAATAGCAATCTCTTTATTTTTAGATGGGTCATTTAACGCAGTTAATTCATCCAAAATTTCTTGATGAATTATCCTAGATTTTTTAGGGTCTCCCAGTCGAACTGCTTCAGTAGCATCAACACCTCGTAAATATATCCAATATTCAAGGGCGCTTTGCCCTTTTGCTTTAGCTTGAACTAAATTCATGCCAATATGACTGAATGCTCTTTGACGCAATGCCAGAAATTCAGTGAAACGACCTAGCTGATCGTAAACCTGTCCCAAAGCTCTTAAAATTACCCGCGCTTCTTCCCAACATTGCGAGTGTTCTGCAATTCTTAGATTTTGCAACAAATTTGGCTCTTCAATTAGCAGAAATATAGTTGCTCGCTCATCATTTTGACATGTTTGTGGATCAAACGCTAAAGCATTAAATGCATAAAAAAGTAATAATTTTTTTTCTAGTTCACTTATAGTAACTTCAGTGTGAAATTGAGATAGACATTGGCGTAGATACCAAGGTAACGCAGGGTGAATTGTATAAACAGTTTCACGAAAATGTTCTAAGATTCCTACTTCTGCTGCTTCTTTAAAAATCCTTAGCCAGTCAGCTTTTTGTAAGTTTTCCCCAAATACAGTTTGATATGCTTGTCCAAAAGACTGATTTAAATTGTTTGAAGAGAAATTAGGAAGACATTCTGCATTAACTCGCTCACAAAACAGCCCCAAAAATGGTAAATGCTGACGTGTTCGTTCCGATAACTTAGGAAAGGAATAATCCAACGACACAGTAAGAGATTTTTCTCTCCCTTCTTCCTCTTGTCCCCTAAAAGTATCCAACCCCCGCCGCAACGCCTCAATTAACTGCACAGGTGTCTGCGTCTTTAAATGCGGCAACACCACCCGCAAAGACAACGGATGTCCCCCCAACAATTTCAACAATTCCAAATACTCTGCTGGCAGGTTCTTTCTCTCCACACCTACCGTTTGCAAAATCTTCGCGGCTAACTCTTGGGCATCCGCTTGAGACAACCCCCGCAAATTAATTAAACTATACCCACAATCCAACCAAGGTTCTTCACGGCGACTGGTAATTAATACCCAAGATTTACCACCCCGCAATTCCTTAAGAAAGTGCTTCAGCTTGTTTCTTTCTTCCCCACTCAATAATGGTTCATTCCCCGTAGGGAAACCGTTGACAGGTTCAAAGTTATCCCAAATCAACAAACAAGGATGAGTTTGCAAATATTCCCGCACCACATCCTCTTGCTTATCTGGCATCATCTGAGAAAATCTCTCACCTCCTAACGCCCTACCAATTTGGTTAATTACCTGACTCAACCCCGCCCCCTGTTCAAAGGAGGTGAAGAACATACCGCCTGTACATCCTTGAGTGTCATTTAACCATCGGGCGAAACCTGCGGCTAACTCAGTTTTACCAACGCCGCCCATTCCCTGCACCAAAACCAGATGATTTTGCCGAAATGCTCTCTCTAAACGCAAAATCTCATAATCTCGCCCAATAAAACCATAAGCACTTTCATCAGGTAAACCTACAGCTTTGCTGCTTTCTGGAGTGTTGTCTGTTTGCGCCATCAAATCGGCAAAACTGGGTGCTGTCTTTTTAGGAACAAAAGGCGTATAGGGTTCCTGCTGATACAACACTGGCACAAGCCAATCTTGTAAAGGTAAATTTCCTTTAGGACTGGGGCGCATTTTGTCAATAGACATGGACTTACGCCCGGCTGCAACGGCTGTGGCGATACACTCTCCCCTGACTAATTCCCCATACAACCGCCCAATAAAGTGTTCTGCACCTTTGGCGTAAACTGAATACGCCATCGCTACCACACCCTTAGCCCCCAATTTCACCAACTGTCCCGCCACTGAAGAAAAAGCTTCTTCGCCTACTTGTCCAGACTTGCAAGCATTCAGCACAAAAATAGGCACACGGCAATCTGTTAAATATTGGGCAATTTCCCTAGCGCTGACAGCTTGCTCATTTCCCTGTTCATCCTCAAAGACTAAAACGCCCTGAGTCTCGCTGTCAAAATTCCCATGTCCATCAAAATGGACGATATGATAAAAACCCTTATGCGCTTGCAGTTCCGCTTCAAATGCTTTCAAGCTAGGAGGACGCAATACCTTAAGATTGACTCGCTGTCGTATCGGTTGCAGCGCCGCTAGCAGTGGACGGGCAATGGTTTTAAAACCTACGTCTTGCTCACCTTCAGGACGGGCAATAACTAGTAAAATATTCAGTTGGTCATCGGGCATTGCTGGCAATGGTGCTTTTACGCCCTGACTGTTGAGACTGCGATACATCCCCGCCAGTGAAGGTGCAAGAAATTGATAATCGGGGGAATATAGCAACTCCCAAGGCAAGTTCAGCACTTCGGCGTTATCAGAAATGATGCCCAGTTCACATTTATCTAGCCCCTCCCGTGTCGCTTCTTGAAAAAACTCTCTTCCTTTCTCTGTGCTGCGAAATACTAGCTCAAATAAATGTTGTCCCCAATGCTGTAATTTTTGTTCAATTTTTACAGCGTTATCTGGAAAAATACCGTAAGGGAACTGTAAATAATCTTCTAAATACCAGCGCAACTCAGCCGCGTTTTCTTCATCAAAGGGTTGCTGGAAGGCGACTTCTGACGCAAGGCGACGAATTTCATATCCGCGTTGCCAAGAAAGTTGGATTTTGTCGTTTTGATGCGTAATCTGCAACCAATTCTGCGCCATAGCTACTGCCAACACTAGTTAATAGACCTCTTGCAAAAGTGCTTTTTGCAAGAGGGGGAAAAGGGTAAAGGTTAA
>NZ_JAYGHD010000292.1:0-61835 GCF_034932245.1 Nostoc sp. UHCC 0251 | reverse complement strand
AACCCTTTCCCAAAACCAAACTTTGGGTTCAAAATGCAAAACCCGAGTAGTATTGCTTGCTGACCTTTCTTGGCAAATACCCATAGTTAACAAAAATTAGACTTGCATCGCTGCTCAAACCGTTAAAAGTTCGCCAGAGTAAAAGTAGGAGTTTTTACATCCCTTTGGTTGAAAAGTGAAATGACTCAAAAACTTGCAGCGCCAACCCACAAAAACAAATACATCCGTGTTGCTAAATTTGCAGATGTTCAAGTAGCAGGTAGTTTGTTAGTTCGCAGCGAAAAACACACCATAGCTCTGTTTTACTCAGATAATAAAGTCTATGCAATAGATAACCGTTGTCCTCATATGGGCTTTCCGCTTCACGGTAGTACTTGCAAAGATGGCATTGTGACTTGCCCTTGGCACTATGCCCGCTTCGACCTCGCTAGCGGCGGAACATTTGACTCTTGGGCAGATGATGTTCCCTCCTTTGATGTAGAAATCCGTGATGGGGAAGTTTGGGTAAATCTAGCTCCTCTAGTTGACCTTCATGCTCACCACTGCCAACGTCTTCAGGATGGTTTAGAACAGAGTATTTCCTTAGTTATTGCCAAATCAGCGATCGCACTACTAGACATGGGGGCAGATATTACCGAACCATTTCAGGTGGGACTGGAATTTGGTACGCGTTACAACAAAGCAGGCTGGAGTACAGGCTTAACCATCCATACTTGCATGATGAATTTACTGCCTTATCTGGATGCAGAAGACAAACCCCGCGCCCTTTTCCAAGGACTTTCAGCAGTAGCTAGTGATAGCGCTGGAGCACCGCCTCACTTTGTAGTTCATCCGTTGCCCAATTCTACCGTTGACTTGAATACCCTCAAAAGCTGGTTTTGCCAGTTTATTGAGGTGCGGGATAGTGAAGCAGCAGAGAGATGTCTGATATCTGCAATTCAGGCGGGAGCTAATTCTGAGCAAATTGCAGACATGCTGTTTACAGCTGCCACAGACCACCGTTACATCGATAGTGGTCATGCACTCGACTTCATTAACAAAGCGCTGGAAGCCCTAGATGCCGTTGGTTGGCAAGGGGCAGATTCAGTTTTGGCGAGTCTAGTTTCTGGTTTAGCAACTGCTTCCCGCATGGAAGAATCCAATTCCTGGCGTTATCCGGTGGATTTGGTCGCAATTCTGGAGTCTGTCTTTGAGCAGTTACCTATAGCTTTGGCAACAGGACGACCTCGACATGGAACTTGGTCAGGTCAAGAGGAATTAGTGCCGATTTTGTTAGGGGAAAACCCAGAGAAAATTGTCAACTCTCTTCTGAGCGCTCTGGAAGCTGGTTGTACTGAAGAACAATTGGCAAGTGTAGTTACTTACACAGCAGCACTGCGGGTAGCTCGCTTCCACACTAACAACGATTTTGGGGACTGGAATTCGGCGCACCATCCGTTCACTTTTGCCAATGCAGTCCATCAAGGATTACGACGAGTGCCTTCGCTGGAACTATTACGAGGAGTGTTTGATGCTGCCATGAGTGTATATTTGAATCGTTTTTTGAATGTGCCACCAGCAAGACTTCCAGAACCAAAAGACTCTGCTCAAAATCCTGAAGAATTGCTCAACCAACTACCAGATTTATTAAATCGCCAACAGCAAGTAAATCAGACAGGTCAGTTAGTGGCTGATTATTTGTATAGTGGCGGCTCTGTTGAACGGTTGATGGCAATGTTGGGTAAGATGATGCTGCGGGAAAATCGGGAGTTTCATGTGATTCAGGAAATAGAAGCAGCTTTTAGACAATACTCGCTGTTAGGTCAAACTGCTGCTGGTATTCATGTACTAGTTGCTGCTGCTCGTTATCTAGCAGCACACGCGCCGACAATGCGATCGCAAGGACAAACCTATCAAATTGCTTATCGGTTGCATAAAGGCGATCGCCTGTTTGAAGAATCATAATTTAGCTAATCTTGGGAGACTTGATAATTGCTGCGATCGCTTGATGCCGGAATTTGTGCGATCGCGGCAATTTTTGCCTTGTTAGGGGAATTCAAGAGGCGAATAGAAAATTGCATAAATGTTCAACTCGCCTCAGTTAAGTAATTGAAAACTTCAACCAATCTGTTCTGTGTCTCTACTTAAAGGAATCTCTATTGTTCCTTGTAACCCTCAATTAGCTCACCCTTTTGGGTGAGTCATATATCAACCAATCAGGTGACCTGACTGAAGGAAGCTGAGATTAATAATAAAGAGGAATCTATTACTAAAGAACATTAATCGCATTTTACCTAAGAAAAACGTTATGAAACTTGTTACCTTAATAAATTCTGCACTTATTTTTGCTTCTATTACTCTTGTACCTGGAATCGCTAGCGCTCAACCAGTGGCTAACAACAGTAGTGAAATAGCTTCCAGTAATTCTACTTCTGTTAATTATCTCCAGCCTTTCAATCTAGTTACTTTTGCTTATCAGGGAGGTTTAAAGCAGCACGGTATTCCGAGCGGAGGAGAGCTAGTATTTAAAACCCTGAACAGAAATATTATTGCAAAAGATTTGGTTAAGGCTGCTGTTAATGCAGATAAATTACCATCACAAGTTTTAAGCGACCAAAATTATCTCAGTGCTGTTAATTTACAACTCAACGCATTGCCTGATTATGCTGCTGCTGATTGATTTGGTTTTGTTTATAACTTTATAGAAAGCGAAATTTTTAATTATAGTATATTCGTGCGCTTGTTACCAAGATAAATCAAAGCCTTTTATACACAGAAATTGCTGTGTATAAAAGAAAGTTAGATATTGAAAAACAATTTCTAGATTTTGAGATAAGTGGCATTTTTAGTGGGCTAAAGCCACAGAAAATTGTATAATCGACAGCCTATCGACCACAAATTTCGTTTTCTATAGAGAATGACAGAAGTAATTAGATCCGGGAGCTTAAATAACATCGAGTCCATTGAGTTTGAAAAGCGGTGCTTGCACAAAGCCAGAGAAATAGGCGATCGCAATCGGGAAGTCGTTTGTTTAGGAAGTTTGGGTAATGCTTACCACTCACTAGGCGAGTATCACCTGGCAATTGAGTTTTATCAGCAGTGGTTGGATATAGCTAAAGAAATAGGCGATCAGGCAGGCGTTGCCAAATCTTTATCTGGGTTGGGTAACGCCTACCAATCATTGGGGAAATACCAGCGAGCGATTGAATTTTATCAGCAGTGGTTAAGTATCACTAGGAAAATATGCGATCGCACCGGGGAAGGCATTTGCTTGGGAAGTTTGGGCAATACTTACGAATATCTGGGCAAGTATGAGCAAGCGATTGAGTGTTATCAGCAATGGTTGAGTATCACCAACAAAATAGGCGATTGGACTGGGGAATGCATTTGTCTGGGAAGTTTGGGCAATACTTATGAATCGTTGGGCCATTACCAGATGGCAATTGAGTTGTACCAGCAATGGTTAGAACTGGCAAGATTAATCCGCGATTGCAACGGGGAAGGCATGGCCTTAAGTGCGTTGGGCAATGCTTATAATGGTCTGGGGCAGTACCAAAGGGCGGTTGAGTTTCATCAGTATTCATTAGAGATCAGAAGAAGTCTTGATGACCAAAATGCAGAAGCAAACGCCTGGTTTAATTTGGCTCTGGTGTTAGAAAGAATCAATCGAGAATCAGAAGCGATGGATGCATTTTGCCATGCCCGCGAAATCTATCACGCAATGGGACTCGATGCAAGCCTGCAAGATTGTAATCATGCGATTGAGCTTCTTTCTCAAAATATTGCAAGTGCAGCATCTCGCTTCTGGTTTAGGAGATGGTTAAATCATTTGTCGCAGTTGCTCAAAGCTGGTTCTAACCACTAAGATTTCTCACTACTGATTCAGTTAATGTGAGGATGTTTTAAAAGGCTTTGGCGGTTAGAAATCGCCAAGACACATGAAAATAAACTTTTAAAACATCCTTTGAACACAACGAGATTACATCAAGAGGATGGATATTTATTGAATACCGCAACTGAGTTCTTGTGATCAAAAGAAAACACAGAAAACGGGTCTTTTCGATTCCCCATCTCCATCCCAGGAGTGCCTACGGGCATTTGAGGAACAGATAAACCAGTAATATTCGGCTTTTCTTGAAGCAGACGTTTGATGTCGTCTGCTGGGACATGTCCTTCAATGACATATCCATTAACAATTGCTGTGTGGCAAGATGACAAGTTATCTGGCACGTTGTACTTTTGTTTGACTGTTTCGATGTCAGGCGTGGAAAAGTCTGTGATTTGAAAACCTTGTGTCTTTAAGTGGTCAATCCACCCGCCACAACAATTACAATCGGGACTATGATATACAGTGGCATTGAGCGCCGTTGATTTTAATGCTGTCTGTTGATCTTGCATATCCTTGGTGGTACTTAGCAGTTGAGCATTAGCTGCAATAGAACCAGGAAAAACAGCTTGAGCATTACTCGTAGGAGCAGTGCTTCCCAAAATGCCCAACACTCCTACTGTTAGACAAATGATTACCACTACACGTACAGCAGCATGTACCAAGATGGAAGGGAAGCATTTTTGGCAGTAATAAATAAATTGTTTGTGCGACATTTGAGACTTCCTAAGTAATACATTGCTTGAAGAAGGCAGAAGGCAGGATAGCGCAGCGTTAGCGAGTCCGCGAGCGTCGGCAGAAGGTTCTTTGATTATGGCGTAAGCTTTCTGCTACTCAAGGTAAAAATCCCGTATCTAGGACTGAATAACAATGCCGAAATAAACAATCCTGATACTACTAAAACGATCGCAGGGCCAGAGGGCAAGTTATAAAAGTAGCTGAGGTACATACCGCTAATACTAGAAACTATGCCAATTCCCGCACCCAAAATCATTACATAGTTAAGACGTTTGACTAATAAATAAGCGGTGGCTCCCGGTGTAATCAAAAGTGATAAAACTAAAATGACACCGACAGCTTTCATGCTGGCGACTATTGTTAAAGCTATTAGCACCATAAGTCCAAAGTTCAGCCGATTGACGGGCAAACCTGCGGCTTGAGCGCCTAAAGGATCAAAGGTGTAAAATAAAAGTTCTTTATATAATAAAACAACAACTATTAAAACAATAGTGGCAATAATAGCAGTATCCCGCACTTCATCAATGGTAACACCAAGAATGTTACCGAAAAGGAAGTGGTTTAGATCGATTTTGTTATCTTTTTGAATAACAGTAATTAAGGTGATACCAAGGGCAAAAAATGCCGAAAAAACTATGCCCATTGCCGCATCTTCTTTGATAGGCGATCGCACTCTAATCCAGGCGATCGCCATTGTACTGATCACTCCGGCAATAAATGCCCCAACATATATATTTGCTCCTACCATAAAAGCGATCGCTAGTCCGGGCAAAACTGAGTGACTGATAGCGTCACCCAGCAATGCTAGTCGTTGCACCATCAAGTAGCTACCTACAACTGCACACAACATACCAACTAAAATCGCAATCACGAGCGATCGCTGCATAAAGCCGTATTGCAACGGTTCAATTAATACTTGTAACATATTTTGTCATTTGTCATTTGTCATTTGTCATTCGCTACCAATGATATTTTATTGGAAAAAGTTAGGTTTAAAACCTCGCCCCTGGTGGGCGAAAAAATCCTTGTTTCCCAAGGCAGGTAAAAACCCCACCCTTAGTGTCGGGCTGAATTAATTGCGTTAGCGGAGCGGGGCGTAGCCCATTGCGAATTGCGAATTGCGAATTGCGAATTGGTTTTATGCAGCATCAGAAAAGTACATTACTTTACCACCATAAGCAAGTTGTAGATTCTCTTGTGTAAGTACTTGTTGCCGTGAACCTGTGGCGATTAATTCACGATTTAGTAATATTAAATCATCAAAGTGGGTGATTGATTCGCCTAAGTCGTGGTTAACTACTAGCACTATTTTATTATCGGCGGCGAGTTCATGAAAGACTTCAAAAACCACTGACTGAGTTTTTTGATCAATGCCTACTAGAGGTTCATCAAAGCAGAAGATTTCTGCTTGCTGTGTTAAAGCACGGGCTAAAAATACTCGTTGTTGTTGTCCTCCTGATAATTGTCCAATGGGGCGATCGCAATATTCGCTCATCCCAACTCTTTCTATGGCATTTTTTGCTACTTGGCGACTAACTGTCGAGAAGCTACGCAACCAACCCGTTTTCTTTACCCGTCCCATCATGACTACATCCCAGACTGTGGCAGGGTAAGTCCAGTCAATTTGGCTACGTTGTGGTACATAAGCAACTTTATCTAATTGTTGCATCAAGGGTTTGCCTTGGCATAGCACCGTACCACTACTTGCGGGAACCAAGCCTAACATTGCTTTCATCAGCGTACTTTTGCCAGCACCGTTGGGGCCAAAAATACCCGTCAGTTTTCCCGGTTTGATGATACAGTTAACGTCCCTTAAAGCTTCTTGTGTTCGGTAATGTACCCCTAGATGAGCAATGCTAATTGCTGCTGTAGAACTCATATCAAGAGCTTTGATAGTTTTTGCAGGCATTTCCTCTATTTTTGTCTGGGATACGCGATATTTTGCCGGAAAAGAGAGGTTTATCATAATCGGGTTTAAATATTTATTTCTTGAGCTTACTATAAAAATGAGAGAAATATGAAAAAATCTATAATTAGATGTAATATCCAAGATAAATGAAACTAATACTAGAGATAGACGGCAGTAATCCTTACGGCAAAGCAATAATCAGCAGGATGAAGGGAAAAATGATTTTCCGGCTTTTGGGGATACTTTTGCCTTTGGCTTTATTCAGTTGTACCCAGAAAGACTCTAACTCCAACACTATCAACGGAGATAAGCCGCGAGTGGTTGCAACTAGTACGATCATTGCTGATTTGGCACAAGAGGTTGCAGGAAACGAAATTCAACTAAGTGCAATCCTAAAACCGGGTACTGATCCCCATGTTTACGAACCAGTACCAGCAGACAGCAGAGTTTTAGAAGAAGCTGACTTGATTTTGTATAACGGCTACAACCTAGAACCGGGGCTGATTAAATTAATGAATGCTTCTGGTGGTAAGGCGCAAAAATTAGCTGTAGGGGAAGCTGTCAAATCTTTGCAGCTTGATAAAGGCAAAGGAGAAGTTGTGCCAGATCCACACGTTTGGGGTAGTGCAGAAAATGCGATCGCAATGACGAATGCGATTCGGGATGGTTTGATTGAGTTATCACCTGAAGACAGAGAAAAATTTACTCAAAGGGCATCGCAACTAAATAATGAATTAAAACAATTGCATAGTTGGATTAATCAACAGATTCAAACTATCCCTGAACCTCGGCGTCAACTAGTGACAACCCATGATGCATTCCAATATTATGGACGTGCTTATGGAATTGCGATCGCAGGTACTTTAATTGGCATTAGTACCGAAGAACAACCAAGCGCTCAAACAGTCCAAAGATTGGTAGAGTCAATTAAAAAAATAGGTGTTTCTGCAATTTTTGCTGAGACTACAATTAACCCAGCTTTAATTAAAACTGTTGCTCAAGAAGCAGGGGTAAAATTAGCATCAAATCAACTATATTCTGATTCAATTGGTGCTAAGGGAAGCCAAGGAGATTCTTACATCAAAATGATGGAAGCGAATACGCGTACAATTGTCGAAGCATTGGGGGGCAAATATACCCCATTTCAACTAAAGAAGTAAATTGATCAGAGTAAATATCTAACCTAAGACGTGTTCTTACTAAAGTCTCTCCAGAGAAAGAACTCTTTGTATCCTCGATTTTCTAAAATGTTATTTAGTAAAGCTACATTTTTTAATACCTGAAAAAGCTATGACTGATAAAAATCAAGAAAATCGAATTAATCAACCAGTAAGTGAGGATACACATTTACGCCAAGAACCGAATGTCAATGAAAGAAACTTAACAGTGAATCCAGGAGATAAAATCGCTGATGAGTCGCAATCTGTTGAAGAAAAGGCTCAACAAGTAGCTGTTGATGATGTACCCGATATTACAGGTGATAAGATCACAGTCCCGACTTACTTCGTTGTAGATGAACCCGACGGCGAAAAGAAAGCACTCCACCACGTTAAAGATGCTGAAGAGATTTCTGACGTAATTCGGGAAGCACGAGTTGACGAAAATGGAAATCGAGTTTGGTGGTAGCCCTTCATTGAAGAAACACGGACGGGGACACAAGGACAGAGAGAGTTGTTTCTTTGCGTCCCCGTATCTGTCTTCTTTGATCGAGTTAGTCTATTAATTAATGACGCAATCAAAATCTGGAAATTCTCCCAGGATGGACTGTAATGGCAAATGTCACAACTACCAAAGAGTTGGCATATTGGAGTACGCCAGAAATTAAAAATCAAATTTTAGAGCTTGTTAAAGGTCGCCATGTAGAGCCGTTAAAGACCAAAGTAGAATTTTATAAAAAGGAATTAGCACCATATTTTGCAGAGTTGAGCCGACGTAACCCTTTTAACAAAGTTGCAGAACAAGTGCCCATTATCAGGGGAGTATGGATGCCAATATGGTCTACTATACCTTTTCAAGATATTTTACCTGGTAGGATACACGAGCAGTCTTACCAAATTTTTCATAATGATGGTTACTATGCAAATATTGCCCGTTATGCGCCAGGACATCAGTCTGGCTTTTGGCAAAAATTTGCATCAAGGCTACCAGCTTGCGACTTAATGGTGTTGCAAAAGTATTCCATTCGAGATGAGCAGTGGGATATTAGAAATGTTGGAATATTCCAGGCATTGAAGAATAGAGAAATTCCATTGACAATTGATGATGCAGACGAATGGTTTACAACAACAGTCGAATCTAAATTTAAGGAAGCAGCCGCAAACATAGACTTACGGCAAGAACTTAAATTAAAAGATATGGACAGAAATACTGTCAAGAAATTTGAAAAAGCCTACCTAGCTACTTCTTTTCTAGAACATCTATATATAGATAATGACTTTCGGTTAGTTAAAACTCAACGAGAAGCAACACAGCGACCAAGTTATACTATTGCTGTTCGCAAACGTTGAACTAACAAAATTTTCTAGTGTTATGCCGTCACTACAACGACAAGTTACTTCTATCAGCGGCTACAACTACCTGCTATTTTTACCAGATGAGCTAAGTCTAGACGAAGGCGATGTCTACGACGGGCTACGCCTACGCACCCAAAGACAACACCCACTTTTGCCAACAATCCTGTTTTTACATGGTGCGAGTGAGAGAGGTTCTAACTTAGATGATGTGAAAAGGCACGGCATTGCCAAGATTGTAGAACAACACCCGGATTTTCCCTTTATTGTCATTTCACCCCAATGTCCGCGTGGTGAATATTGGAATGTAGAGCGATTGAGTGTCCTTCTAGATAAGGTTATTGCATCCTATCCTGTCGATCCAGATCGGCTTTACCTGACCGGCTTAAGCATGGGTGGTTATGGAACATGGCATCTAGCAGCAGCACAACCAGAACGATTTACAGCGATCGCGCCTATCTGTGGTGGTGGTAATCCACAAGCAGCAGGTAAATTTCAAAATCTTCCTGTGTGGGCATTTCACGGAGCCAAAGATAATGTAGTCCCCTTAAGTGAGTCTGAAATCATGGTTTCCGCGCTCAAAGCCCGCGATGGGAACGTGAAATTTACAGTTTACCCAGAAGCCGCTCACGACTCATGGACGCAGACATATAATAATCCAGATTTGTATGAGTGGTTTTTACAGCATCAGCGACAAAAGGCTGTGCGTTAAAACTTTTGAACGATATTTACAATTTGTCTTTAACAATAGTATCCAAAATCCGAACACTATGGCCCCAAGGAATTAGTGCAACAGCCTGTTGCACTAACTGCTGCTCTGGATAAGCTTCGGCAAATGCCCGCATATACTTGAGGTTGCAAACCAAAAAGCCCTTCATCTCTGGAAAAGCTTTCTGCAAGACGATTGATAACTTTTGCGCCCCAACCTTGTTGCTGTTGGCGATTCGGAATATCTTGCCTAATTTGGCAAAACAGGCTAACAGTCTTGGAATTAGATCAAAATGGATATGTAGCCTGTTGTTTGTCCAACCTTGAATCAACCTAACTTCGTGCGAAATCTGCAAGAAACCCATTTAACCTCTATAATGCCTATATTGCGTTCACTTCAGAACTAATCTTAGCTCTTTTGAGCATCTTTTGAGCATTATGGTAAATAACCTTAAAACAGTTAAAGGTAGGGCAAAGAAGGGGCAAGTAACAGTTAGGGTTGATTCAGGGATAGTAAAAGCTTGCTTCCCTAGAAACTACTGCAACAAAAACCAAATCAAGCTAGCCACTGGCATTCCCCTAGAAAATGGGTGGGAATCTACAGCTAATAAACTACAACGTAAATTACAAATAGAGCTTGAGGAAGGTGAGTTTGATGATGGTCAAGGCAACTTCAACTTAGGACACTACCAGGAGATTCTAAAGAAATATGGGTTAAGGTCAAATCTGAAGTTGGCAAATAGCACTGTAACCTCAGATGACCAATTACCTCCTAAACCTGAGTTATCTCTAATGGAAATTTGGGATAGGTATTGTGAGGTTATAAAACCAGGATTAAAGGAAACAACTTATTCCAAAGCTTTTAGAGAAACTTTCACCAATTTTCTTAAGTCAGCCTTAGAAGCTACAAAATCTGAGGATGCAGTAAAAATTAGAAACTGGTTAGTAGAAAATAGAAACTTACCTGGTGTTAAAAAGTTAATCAGCCATCTATCAAAAGCTTATAGACTTGCCATAAAAAGTAAGCTAATAAATTATGACCCCTTTGATGGTATGTCAGATGAAATCAAACATCTGGGGGCTAAAGGTAAAACCCAAAATGAAGTTGAAACAGAAAGTGATGAGGATATCTTAGATAGGTCAAAAGCCTATAGATGGGATGAGGTACTAATTATCCTTGAGAGTGTTAAGCACACAATGCACTGGCATAACTTCATTAAGTTTAAGTTTCTTACTGGGGTACGCACAGGAGAAGCTATTGCTTTTATGTGGGGAGATGTAAGGTGGGACAATGAAGAAATTTTAATTAGGCGCACTTACGACAGAAGAACCAAAGGTTTTTATCCTACAAAAACAGCAAAGGGAAATCAGAGTGTAATTAGACGTTTTCCTTTACCTAAAGATGGGGAACTGTGGAAACTTTTAAAATCCATACCTCAAGGTGAACCTAATGAAATAGTATTTAAAACAAAGACAGGTAAGATAATAATAGATGCAAATTTTCAGGCAGTCTGGAGTGGGGCGAATGGTAATAAAGGGATTATCCCACTACTACTAAAGCAAGGCAAGCTTACCAAATACCTCAAACCTTACAACACTAGGCATACTTTTATCACCCACCAAATATTTGATTTAGGGCGGGATGAGAAAATAGTTAATGCTTGGTGTGGGCATGGTGATAGGGTAAGCCAGAAACATTACCAAGACATAAATGATAGGGCTATGCAAATTAACCCTGAGTTACCAGCCAATATTCAGCAAATACAGCAATCAGAGATAGACATACTGAAGGAGCAATTGAGGCAGCAGCAAGAAGTAATCAACAAGCTCCTTCAGGATAGGGGTAGCCAGGTAAATATTGACACTTAAATATTTGCTGAGTATGGTTGGTAGATATCCCTTGGTCTACTTCCTTATTCTGGCTCTGCAGAGTATTGTGTGCGGGAAGTAATGTCAAGTAAATTAGCTTAGATTTTTTACTCTGCCTCCTGGTTAGGATTAGTGCGGGAATCTAGGTAAATTTAAGCTGTCAATGTGGCAGAAAATTTAACTTGCAAAAATTGAACTATTCTTAATATTTAAGAATGCTTAAGTTATGAGCTATTGAATTTCTTTATAGGTAATTTATATTTATTTACAAATTACCTATTTAAGTTATTATAATAACTTAAATTTATATGCAAAAAAGATTGCTGGCCCTACTATGACTGATGCCACCAAAATACCCCCAAATATATCTCCTGCTGAGAGAGGTGCTTGTGATTGAGAAGAGTTATATTGAGATTGAGCATCTAAACTTTGCTGCTGCCTAATCCTATCTCGCCTCATCCCGTCTTCTAATGAGGGCAAGGAGCCTTGGGCTATTGCGGGAGGTATTACTGAGCAGAATACTATTAAAGCTAAGATTAATTGATTGAATTTCATTTTAAATTACCATTGGGTTATCCTTAGCTTATAATTCCCTAATTTATAAAAAACCTATCATGTAATAATGGGAAGTTTAGATCACCATAGGTAAAGTTCAAATGTATAAATTACCTAATTAATGCCTTCATTTAATCCCAATTAATAATTTAATTTGCTATGATTATAGTATAAATAAACTTATTAATTATAATTTTTATGTCTAATCTAATTAAGGAAACCCAAGATAATATTGAGTTCTATACTGATAAATCCACAGGTGAAAGTGGTATGAGTGTTAGTGGATTAGCTAGGGTGTGTGGTGTTAATAAAAGTAGTATATCTAGACTAATTGAATCACTGTTGCATTCAGCCCCTTCAGAATGCTTACAAGCCTTTGTAGGTAAGGATTTAACCCTGTTGCACAGCTCATCTCAAAACAACCCCAAGGTTATTAAAGATTTAGTTTGTGCTGCTGTAATAGCCCACTATGCTATGCAAGGGAATTCAGAAGCTATCAAATACTTGGTTGCTACCTCAGCTATAGGAATTAGGGTTTACATTCAAGGAATCACCGGATATACATCTGCTGATAAGAAGCATCAACAATTGAGAGCTTCAACTATAATCACTAGGAGGTCTCTAACAGAGGCTATTTCTGATTACATAACCAGACATAACCTGAGCAAGACTTCTAAGGGTCAATGGCTCTACAAGAACGCCACAGATAAACTTTATAAACTACTATTCAACCACAATGCTAAAAAGCTGAAAGCAATCTTGGGCGCAGCTAATCCCAGAGATTTCCTATCTCTCACTGATCTAAGGGATTTAGAGTGCTGTGAGAATCTAGCGACAAGGCTCATAGATGGTAGAGATTGTGAACCCATGAAAGCTGTAGAAGCAGCCTTCAATCTTCAACTACTACAGGCTAGGGAAATAGAAACTAATTATCTCTCTACTACCTCGCTAAAAGCTGCCTAAAGAAAATTAAATAATTTAAACAGGGAAGGTTATTCACAAACCTTCTCTTTTTTATTCCCCACCCTAACCAATAAATTCAACTTATTGTTTATCAACTTTGTATAAGATTTCTCTAGTGATTTCTCTAACTTCTCGAACTTCCTCAATAATTTTGGTGTGATCGTTTACATAGGTATTATGATAAGTTTTGGAGTCCATAGACATACTTTGCACAGAATTTGCAAGTGATCTGAAAGATTCAGCATCCCCTTCTAGTTTTTTAATCCATGTAAGTATAAGGTTATTTACTCCCATCCATCTGGCTAGTAAAACTAAGCCTAGTATAGTCAGCAGCATCCCTAAGCCCACGCCAGCGCTCTGGGTTAGTATTTGGTCAACTATTTTAGATTGGGTATCAGGGGATACATTAATATAATTAACTTGTTTAGGGATTTGAACTTTATCAGTTTGTTCAGGCATATTATTGATATTTGCTATATTTATATAAAAAAAAGAAGCCCCCAATTAAGGAGGCTGAGTAGATTATTTAAATTAAAATCATTTGACCTATAACATCAAAGGTTACTGGTAAGCTAGCGTCATTAGCTAAAGTTATCCAACCTTGTACATTTATTGGGCTTGGTTTAAATTCTACTGGTGTTTGAGATAAAGTTAAATTCCAGTAATTAGCTAGTAAATTTACGTCCATCAGATTGCCAGATAACGCTATTGAAAAAGCTAGCTCAACTCTAACCTTAGCAATAGGATTAGTACAATTAGCAATCATTGTATTGTAAGGAACATCTAACAGTAACCCTCTTATACATGCACCCCAGTCTGGAATAGATTTTGGTTGGGTAGGAGCTAAATCAGGACGATCAGCTAACTCAACAGCTAAGTCTATTTCATTATCAGTAATCCAATCATCCCAAGCTGATTGGATTGATTGTCGTGTGGGTTCGTAAGCAATTGATTCCCAGTCGATTGATTGAGTGGTGGGATTGTATGGTATTTGAGCAAAGTAACCATCAATTTTAATGTGAATTGCAGAAACTTTACCTTGTGAATTGTAAGAAAGTTTTATCATTTTATCAACCTAAACCAAAAAGTAGCATTACCTTGAATTGGTTCTGAAGGAGAGCCTGTCGCAGCATATCTAAAAACAAGTGAAGAAATATTTGTGTTGGACAAAACTTGATTTATATCAGCAGATAAAAGTAAATTTTGACCATTAAGTAGGGCTTGAGAAGTTAAAGTAGCTAATACTGTTTCTGAAAAAGCAGCATTATTTTTGCTTCTAAAAGTGTAAGTAGTGAAGTTACTGGCATCATTATCTCCCATGTTCCCGCTCGTTGCCACAATACTGACTTTTAATGCTAATATCTGTTCGCTATTGAGCGCGGGAAAAGGAGTAAAGTTAGAGCTAGCTACTTCAACAAAATGTGAATGAATTTGAATACTCAGCCAGTAAGTACCATTCCAAAACCAATCTTCTACAATGTCATTATTACTATCTCTTTCTCTCCAAGTTTGTCCACGAGTAGGGGAACTTGGTGTGGTCTGTTGGTCGTAAGTGAACCCTGAACCACTACCACCACCTTCACCACTAACAATTACATTTCCATCAGCATCCACTGGTACTACTGCTTGAGCGTATTGTCCATTAGGTAGAGGATACATACCTCCAATATTGGTGTCAGCAGCGATTATTAAATCAGCATACTCACCATTAGTTAAAGCAATTGTCGTCATTTTTTATATTATTTTTAATTGTTATTATTTAACCCAAGAAAGGCAGAGTTAGTATTTCTTGAGTTCACCTTACTGAACTAAAATGAACTCAATTCTTTTAAAATTTAATAATTTTATTAAGAGCTAGCCAAGGTTGCATATTTTCATGTGCCCCATTACCACCTTGGGCATTAATGCTAATACCTGAAGCAGCAGCATTCAAGCTAACATTAGTTTTATTACCACCAATTCCAATACCAGTACCCGCAGCATAGATACCAATATTTGAACCAGTAATACTAATTAACTGAGTACCATTTAAGTTTGTGGTTATGTAACCTTTAGAACCAACATCCTCACCAGTTACCGCAACATTTACTTTACTAAGGAAACCATCTGTTTGATCTCTTTGGTCACTGTTACCATCTGTGGTGTTGGCATAAATAGAGTGAGCATGTCCTGGGTCAGCTACACCATGAGTATGTCCTGGGTCAGCTATTACGTGAGAGTGGGCAGCTTCATTAACTGAGTGATTATGACCTGGGTCATTGATTCCATGAGTGTGAGAAGGTATTTGAGCTAGGTTTAAAGTAACAGTCTCTAACCCTCCATTTTGTCCAAGAGTTCTAGTAGTTAAACCTGTACCTGCACCTACTCCTAAGGTCACTCTACCCCTGGAATCTGGCACTTTGAATGTTGCCCCACTTCCACCATAGATGTACCCTATTGCCTCAAATAAGGCGGGATAAGTAGAAGTATTATAGGTAGCCCCATCACAGAATAACCAACCTGAAGGAGCTACTGTCCCACCAAAACCTGTTATTGCCCCAGGAGGAATTAATTGAGTAACAGGGATATCAGCAGGGGCGACTCTATCAATTACCTTATCTCTTAGGTCAATTACATTACCAGAAAGTGTGCCAGCAGCAGTGGTTACTTTAGCTAGTGGAAAACTGATATTAGGTAAACTGGATGCAGCTTGAACAGTACCATCACTTCCTACAAAAAGATATCTAGTGACATTATCAGGAAGGTTGATAGTACCAGGGCTAATACTAACTTCTGAACCGTCAGCTAGTAAGACTGCTCCACCTAAATAACTAAAAGTTAAACCTGATTGGTGACTAACTTTTAGGCGGTCATAGAAACTATAAAAGTTTGATTTAATTTGACCTGGGGTATCATCTAAATAGGTATCTAAAACCTTGGGGCCGTGACCAATAAAGTCAGCCCCATCAACTAAGGGATAAGCAATAGCATTAGCATCTTCAGCGCTAAAAATATCACCGTTTTGATATACACGTCTAACCATATATTTTAATTAATAATTATTTATAGTGATTGCAATAATTAAGCAAAAAATAATACTTCAATACTTAAATTAGTTATGGTATAAACATCTGTATTGGTAGCAGCATTTACATTTAGCCATAATGAAAAATTATAATTACCTGTGAAAGTATTAGGGTGTATAGCAGTAATAAAAGTAGTACTATTGTCTAAGTAAGACACATTATTTATTCCGCTAATACTCGATTCAATCTGAGTGCCAGCATTATTTCTTAAACTGGTTGTTAAGATTGCTAATGATTTACTAAAACCACTTGTACTCACCCTTGCTTTAACCACCGCAAATCTGTAGGTGTTACTTCCTAACGCACAGGTTATGGATAAAGTATTAACATCGACATTGTTACCTTGAATAGTGGCTGAAGCTAAATTAGTAGTAAAAGTAGCAACACTTGATTTGACAAAAGCTGTGCTGGCTGCTTGGGTTGTGTTAGTAGAAACTGGAGCTGTGGGTACTAATGGGGTACCTGTAAAAGTTGGGCTAACTAAAGGAGCTTTTAAAGCTAAAGCAGCGTTTGTAGTAGCAACATTATCTGCTAAACCTGCTGCTACAAAATTAGTATTAGCTGCTTTTGTGTAAGCATCACCTAAAGTTTGATTTGGTACAATTACATCACCTGAAAAGATAGGAGAAACTAAATTTTCCTTTAAAGCAACATTAGTTTTTACAGTTTCAACTTCATCATAAACAGCATCTTGAGAAGCAGATTTACCTGAAGCATTCCAAGCAACACCATAAGGGGTAGCATCAGCTAAAATTAGTGATCCATCAGGCTCTACAGGTATATTCATCCAACTAGTAGTAACAGTTGGAGCTACTCCTGTAATAGGGTTTAAATCTTGTGAGATGTAAGTTCTATTTAAATAGGAAACTAAATCTCTAAATTTATAAGTAGTAGAAGGATCATACGTGCCTCTAGGAAAAGGACCGCCAATTGATTGAGCAAGCGCTGGGGTAGTTGAGATAATTCTAGCAACTCGTAAAGAGCCAGTATCAATTACATCATTTACAAGTCCAGTGGGGGTTAGTGCCGCAAATTGAACTGGGCTAACATTAGGAACCAAAGCATCAAATTTAATTAATGCAGGTTCAATTATTTCACCCTCTGTATCAGTTTTAAAGAATTGAAAGTTATAAGTAATCCTTGAAGTTTCAGATTCTTGTAAATCTATATCAAGGTCCCCATCTACTATGTCAAAGGTATAAGATTGAGGGAGATAAATAGTGTCTGGGGTAGTGGTGTCATCAATTAAGTTTCCTGCTAATACTACAACAAGTTTACCTGTAAGAGGATTCCCCGCAGAGTCAAGCAGTGTTCCTACGATTTGGCTCATTTATTTAAATTTAATTAATAAAGTTTTTAAGAAAAATAGCTGTCATTAAATATAATTTCAGTGCTACACCAGCAGGGGCCATATAGGGTGTTAAGTCTTTGAGTTAATCTAAATTGACTACTATTCCTATAAATAGTAGGCAGGTAGATTATATATTCCCAAGCACTAGTTCCTAATGCATCTCCTGTGGTGGAGGTTCCTAAAATAAAGTCACCCCTAGAAGTTATTAAATGTTGGATGTCAAAGCAGTTTAGTACCAGACTTAATACTTCTTTAGTGCCTTTACCTGGCCATATATTAATGTAGGAGTTATATATTAATAATCTCTTGGCTGAAGTGGGCCAAGTTTTATCCCAATACACTTCTGTAAAGCCACAGAGAGGTGCAAGAACATCTAACCAAACTTCATCACACTCTAAGGGATTAAGCTGTCTAGGGAGGTCATCAATCTTTGATTTAGTGTCAACTAGTAGTGAGTCAAAGTAAGCTGTCAACCATAGAGCAATATCATTTTCTTTGTAGCATTCAGGTAATCTTTCCCAAATTGGTTTACCTGAATCCCAAGCAATTTTTGTTTGAGTCATTATACAAAACCAGAGAATTCAGGACTTTCTCCGCCACCCCGCAGAGCTTCATAAACAACACCATTTTCATCAACTAGCTGCATAAATAAACTATAAGCAGAAGGAATAGTATAGGCATTAGGTACAGGGATATTTGAGGGACTACCATTTAAAGTCAAGTATCCAGCTTCTTTAATTACCCCAGTAGTCCTTAAAGCAAAACCTACTTCATAAAGAAGTAAATCTTGATCTAATGGATAAATGTTAGGGTTAAGATAATCTTGAAAAGCTTCCCATAAAATGTCAAATGCTTCTTCAGGATTTACACCTGTAACTAATCTACCTGTTAGTTCTGCACTAATAGGAATTAACTCTATAGGTGAAGTATATAGTGATGTACCTAGTTGTAAATTATTAGATAGCTCAGATTTAACATAAGAAAGTTGAGCATCATTAGCTGGCTCACCACTTGCGTTTAGGAGGAATAAATGAACTGCTCCAAGTTCTCTTGTAACTTTGTCTCTACCAAGTAACCCTATTGCTTTAGCAAGTGAGCCATTACCTAATAGAGCTTCAGCAGCCTGTTCATAATCATCAGCAGAAACTAAGTTTCTAAGTCTAATTTGATTAAGTGCCCTGGTAATAGTATCAGCAACTTCTTCTAAATCTGTACCACCACTAGCAGATTGGGTATTAGTTACACCTGCCAAAAAGGCTAAAGGTTGAGTAATATTTGTAATAGAATAAGCAGGAGTATTATAAACACTACCAACCTCTTCAGCAGTAGCAGTAACTGAACCTGAAGTTAATCCGGCAGGAATTTGTAATATATTATCAGTTAGAAAACTATAAGTACCTGAGTCATCTACTACTTCAAATCCTTGGGGGATATTGAAAGGAACTGATTGAGGAGCAGCTATAGTAAATGTTAATGTCACCTTTGCTTTAGTGCCAAGGTTTCTCTCAACACCTGTCACTTTTAAGAAGTCTATAACAAGCGCTAAGGGTAGTTTATTAACATAGTAGAGTAATTCAGCAGCAGCAAAACATTGACCTTGTAGAAGGGCAGCTACGGGGGAGTTTTCACTGAAGTCATTTAGTTGACTACCTGATTCATTGAATACTCTAACTCTGGCTTGTTCTAGTATTGTTTCTTCTGATCTCTCGTCAATTATCACACTGTCTAACGGAATTGTATCTGCCATAATTTATAAAATAAATCTTAATTGTGCTGGGTCTGAATCATCATATGTCCAGTAAACATTGATTTCAGATTCACCTAAATCATTAATGTTTCCTTCTACTTCAAAAGTAACTTCAGGGATGTAAGTTTCTAAACCTGACTTAATACTTGAGGCAATAAATGAGATATCTTGTATACTTTCAAATAGGTAGTCTTTGAGTCCATACTCAGGTCTCATAACTCTCTCAAAGTTTTCAGTTTTTAACCATGAGAGAATGTGACCTCTATATAGTTCTGCATCAGTAGCCACAGCAAGATTACCCTTGCTCAGTGAGAGAGGGAAGGTTATGCCTTTCATTATTTATTTACGTCCAATAATATTAATTAAATTGAGGGTAGTTAACTACCAGCCGCGTGTCACCAAGGGTTCCCCATCCGAGTCTATGGCACCTACAACTGCCACGGATTTACTATTTATAGACATAGTGCCTACATTTACAAATGAAATTCCAAGGCCAGCGCAGTCCACTGTAAGTACACTCCCTCCCATCTCACTTGTTCCATTGCTATATAACTTAAAGAACCAATTACCTGCTGAAAGTAAGATATACTGAGCAGCACTTAAAGTAATAGCCTGTAAAGCTTGAGCAATGAAGTTTCTTTTGACTTCAACTTTACAATCTAAATCAGCTTTGGTAGTGACACTCTTCTCTGAGGTAACAGATACTTCACCTTTTACAGTTAGGTCATCATTACCATTAACTAAAACAGATTTATTGCCAGGGATTTCAGATGAATAATCTTTGACAATATCATCTTTATCTCTAGGAGGATTTGTTAAGTTACCAACTGATAGATAGTAACCATTAGTTTCAAGTCCATCTGCCCAGAGAACTAACACAGTTTGCCCAATCAGAGGTAAGGGTTCATCAACAAAAGGTGTAGTAGATAATCTTCTTAACCAATCAGATTCAAGTTGAGGTGAGGAAGCTAGAGCTACTTTTACCCTACGTTTTTTATCAGGGTCTTCATTTTTTACTACAACCCCAAGTGTTCCATAAGGTGAGCGCCCTTGGGAATCTAACGCTATCTGGTTGGCTCGTTGACTATTATGTAATAATTCAATTAAATTAACCATATTTATAAACCTATTGAACTTAATATAGATGGTAGTTTTACAACTTTACCTGGATTGATTTTTGTGCCATTCTTAACCACTTCCCAATGAAGATGATTTCCGTTGCTGCCACCGGAATTACCCGTCTTACCTATCAATTGACCTTGGCTTACCTGGGAACCATTTACTACACTTATTACACTTAGATGGGCGTATATAGTCTGATAACCGTCAGCATGGGTAATGGTTATGTAATTACCAAATCCACCCCCACAACTTCTATCAATAGTATTATTCCCTGATGTAGAGAATTGACATGTAGAAGCTCCAATACTTACTACCCCAGCAGCAGAAGCATAAACAGGAGTTCCTAATGTATTAGCTATATCAATACCATTATGATTTCTACCACCTCTAGGTCCAAATGGGGAGGTATAAGTTCCCTTACTGGGAATGATAAAACCATTTGATGAAGCAGTAGCATTACTGGTATTTGAGCTAGTAGAAGTTCCACTATTACTTGAGGTAGTCTCAGCACTAGAATTCTTATTCTTAAGTGGACTATAGAATTCCAAGCTAGTAGAAAAGTCACCCAAATTATAGGAATGATTAACACTATCTATAACCCAAGTTCTATCTAAGAAAGTTGATATTCCCGCAGTTCTTAATAAGGTATCAGGGTCAAGACTGAGAGCTTCAGGAGTAGTAGGGAAGTCACATTTAGCTCCTATACCCTTGATTCTATTTTCACCAGCCTTTCTATCAGCATCCTCTTTATTAGTGGTGCCATCAGTCTTAGGGGTAGGTGTAGGAGTAGATGAACCTGTAGTTGATACATCTCCAGAATCTCCACCTGTAGCTTCAATATTCTCTTTAACCTTTTGTTCTAATTTACCTGTGTCAGGGTTAACTTCAAACTTACGTACACCTGTTGCAGTAGACTCACCTGGGTCGCTTGATCTAGCCCCACCTTTGGTATCTTTTTGAGCAGTGTGATCGCAACTAAAGTTAATACCTAAATTCTCACCATAGGTTAGAACAAAGGTATCTTTGTTAGCTAATATATTTGCCCTTGGTTTGATGTGAAGTACATTACCTCTAACGTACATTCTCAGACCAATTCTCCTTGCCTCAATGAGTAACATCTCATAATCTGATTGTCCTCTTTGAGGGAAGTATTCATACTTGGGGCCGTCTATTGGCATATCCAATTTCAGACCATAAGCTGAGGCAACTTTAGTAGCAATCTTTTTAAAAGTTAAATTAGTGTAGGTATTATTTTTAATTCTCTGAGTGAGAACCCAGCCAGCAGAAGTACCACTAAATTCTAAAGTGTCAGGGGCAAATAGAGAGTAGCTTAGTCCTGTATGAATAAAACTAGAGGCGGCTAAAGTTTTACCATTATAACCAAGTTCAATAGTTATCTGAGCACCAGCTAATGTTTTTGATTCTACTATCTTTTCTTGTTGGGCACCCTTGCTATTATTGACAGTATCAATAGCCTCATTAGTTTGAGATAGAATGCCATCTGTGACATTATTAAATGCCTTCACTGCCCTCTGAGCGTAGGGTAATAAAGCACTTTCAAGTGGAGCAAAGTTATTTGAAGCAATAGCAGTATTTATTAATCCAGTTAATGTACTTCCCAATGCATCTAATTCTAATAATGTAATACCTCTAGCTGGCCCACCTAAAGATTTACTATGGTTAAAGGAAAAGCTACCAAACTCTTTAGCTAAGGAAACATCCATTACATTAAGTGATGCTCCAGTTGGGTAATACTTACCGCCTGGTATAACGCCTGGTCTGCCATTAGGAGGGGCATCAAAATGAAGTTCTAAGGCATAAGCTGAGTTAGCTTCTTTGAGTACTTTAACAGCTTCGTAATAAGCAGTCCTAACAGAAGCTCCCCTACCAACAGGAGTAGATGGTGCAGTGATAACATTGTATCCAGCTTTCTGCAACTCTTTTATAAATAAGGTTGTTGAAATATCATTAGCTACAAATTCCCTAACCCTTTGTTCACCTTTATATAAAACTGAGTTGGTGTCACCTGAACCTGATGTTCCCCCACCACTAGGGGTATCAGCAAGGTGTCCTGGGAATACAATAATAGACTTAGTAGCTGCTACTTTTGCAGTAGGCCAATCCCCTATTTTAGCGTTAGCTATAGTACTCTTTTTGGTATTATCAGTAGCCTGAGATTTACTTTCAGATTTATCTTTTGGAGAAATAGCTGCTGTAGTAGTCCCTGCTTCTAACCATTCAATTTTGACATTAGTTAAACCTTGTGGAGCATTGTTAGTTAACTTCTTCCAAGCTCCTCTAGTTAGGTCTATCTTCCTAGTAGGATGAGGTACAAGAGGTCTGACTACTTGACCATTCGGGGCAATAGCAAAAGGGCCAGTATCATTAACAGTAACTACAATACTTCTACCACTGCTAATTTCAGTAACCTTCATCTTGGCATACTTGTAGAAGTTCTTACCTGAAGGATGATACATAGCAGCAGTTAGAGCTTCAAAATCTATCTTGTCACCATAAGCTCCAGTATCCCCACCATCATAAACAGAACCCCAGCCGTAAGTACTAGCTACTACATTTTCAAAGATTACTTTCCCAGAAGTAGCTTCTCCTTCATTAATAGGGGAACCTTCTACAGTTTCATTATCTTCAGTATCTTCTTCTGTTGTTTTCTCAGGAGCCTCAATTGGGTCTAAACCACCTACAGATTCTATATAACTAAAGAACTTATCTGTTAACCTTTTCTGAGGATCATAAATAGTGAACCTACAATTTGATTGAGCTTTCCCCTCAGATAGAGTTACAGAGGCACTAGTTAATTTACCGTCTCCTGTAGTGAATACTTCAGACCCAACATTACCTATTGCCCCTACAGTAATACGTACAAAGGGAGATAGTAGGTCTCTGTAGGGGTTAGTATTATTTATATTAAATATATTAATTTCTTCTGGCATTAGAACACCCACGAAACTAGGCGGTATATGGGAACATCAGTTTCAAAGTTCAAGACTTTCTTTAACCTTTCTGCTTTAGTAGGAGCACTAAGTTTTTCAGCTAAAGATGATAAGTCTAAGTCTTTTAATAGTTGGGTATTATCTACTCCTAGTAATTTAGTAATAGTTTTCACTTCTCTACTATTTACAATTGATTGGACTCTAGAATTAACTGAGTTAATATTCTCAACTGCAATATTCTTAATACGTCTTTCAGCCGCATCTTTAGTAGGTACTGTTAAGGTTTGCCCCACTTCTATTAATGAGAAAATGTCCAAGTCATTAATATCAGCTAGCTCTCTCCAGCCTGAAGATTCCCCTAATATTTTGTGAGCAACACTAGTTAAAGTGTCACCACTTGAAAATACAATTGGTTGAGTACTCATTATTTATTAAATATATTAAGTAAGTTTTGAACACCAGTAGTTATAGAACTTAAGGTAGAAGTAAATTTACCATTTTTATAATTACCCACAATTCCTAAGTTTTCACCTTTATTACTAAAGATAGTTACATTACCTTGACTATCAGTTGATAGTTTATACTTATTAACTTTTACTAAAGCAGCAATCTTTTCAGGTAACTTTTTAACGTTAGCTTTAAGCCACTTGGTAGCCGCAACAGAGGACTCACTTACTTGTCTAGGTGTAAGTACCACAGTTTTAATAGTGGCAGCTTCTAGGTCTTTTACAGTGGGTGTGGATTCTAATTTAATTGATGGTACTTCTAGTAAAGTAAAGTTGACTCTAGCAGCAGCTACTTCACCATTCAACCAAGATGATTCAGTCCAATCTAATGTAGTAATAACTGCTGGACCAAACTTATCAGAACCCCAAGTAAAATAAACAAGTGAAGGAGTAAGTTTAGAGTTAGCAGGGTCAGCTACCATTAGTCCTTGTAGTCTTTGTAAAAGTAACTTACAAGTTTTACCTTCAGCATAAGATTGCATTAGAAGGTTAGACAATTGGAGTGTCAACCCTGTAGTGTACTTATATTGTTGAGAGGGAGTAGATGTTAATGCAGTAGGTGCTTCAGTATAATTAGCACTTCTAGAAAATCTTTTAGCTTCTGGATTAAATAGGAAAGTAAATAAAGGTTTCCCTTCTTTATCTGTTAAAGTGGCATAAATGTTTTCAACTTTCTTACCAGCGTTTAATCCAGATATTACAGCAGGATTTGACATATTTTATAAATAATAATTAAAAAAAATAACCCTTACTAACCTCAAATTTAATGAGATAAAGTAAGGGTAAATTTATAGTAGTTAAACAACGGGAGCTGCTACATAGTTTTGTCCAAAGCTTTGTAACTCTTTTTCAATACAAGCTACAACATCTCTAGCAATGTCTTGAGCATTAGTGGCAGCAGTTTGAATAATGATAGAGCCAATATTAACCCCAGGCTTAGAATTCATTGCTGACATTATCCTAGCCTGTTGAGAGGAATTAAGGATTGTCTCAGATGAATTAGCCATTACTAAACCAGCCCCAGCAGGAGCTTTAGATAACTCTCTATTAGCGGCAGACATTAATGATGAATTATTTAGTCCATTATAGGCACCAGGAACTTTATCTCCACCACCAGTAAGCTTTCTCCATAAGTATCCAAAGTAACCACCTTTAAGTGGATTATTTGCTTCCCCTATTTCACCAATTACTGTTTTAGCAACTTGACCTTCTTTTGATTCAGGTTTCCACTCATCAAACTTTTTCTGAATATCTTTAAAGAAGTTATCAATGGCATTAAAGAATCCGGTAACAGTAGAAGTGATAGAGTTCCATACTCCAGTTAACCCACCCCACATTTCATCCCAGTTAAAACCAAAGGCTTCTAGTGCTGCAATTATTATTAAACCTATTCCAGCTACAGCAGCTATGATACCTGCTACTGGGGCTAATAACGCCGCGGCAGTTGAGGCTAGTAAAGCTCCACCAATTAATACGCCTAAAGCTACTATAACTTTACCCCAATTAATTTTAACTAGGAATCTAGCTAATCCCATGAATAAACCACCTATCATTTTAAGTATTACATCAAGGGTCTTCCCATAATCTAATTTGATAATAAAGTCAGCTAATTCATTAACTGCTACTGCTAGTCTTTCACCTAAATACTGAAATAGTTCAGTCCAATTTACTTCATTTAAAAAGTTTATAAAGTTATTAGTTATGCCAGCTAAACTGGAACCTAACCCATCAAATTTAAAAAGATTACCAAAGAAGAATTGTAAATCAGCTATTAAAGTTTCCTTGGCATCATCTAAAGTTTGGCCAGGGTTTCTATTATTAAACTGACTAAAAATATCTGTTAAGGATTTAATAGTATTATTAAATTTATCAGCAGCAGTTTTAAGTTTTACCATAGGGTCACCTAAAACAATACCTAAACCAGCTAAAGCTTTGGAGGTTTGTTCAACTAGGCCCCCTTCGCCTATTAAAGATTTTAAAAGTTCATTTATAGATTTTAGGGCAGTAGGTCCACCTTTCTTTTCAGGTTTTAAATTTCTTAGTAATCCAAATACTCCTGTTTGAGGGTCAAAGACTGATGACTTAAGACTTTCCACTAATCCTGACACACTTTCAACAGAAGCATCAATTACTTCCTGTGGTGTCTTTAAAGCAGCAGAGAGTATCTTTACTCTTTGTTTAGCTGTAGCCTTCTCAATATTCACTCCTATCTTTTTAGCCTCAGCTTCCATAAGAGGTATTAAAGAAGGATTTGCTCTAAAGAATTCAAGACCTTGAAGCCGCTTTGTAGAGACTCCTCCTAGAAAGTTACTAACACCTCTGGAAGTACCAGCAGTATCAACTTGGTTAGCAGCCCCAAGGAATCCAGCATCTCTTGTGATTGAGTTAAGTGCTTCAGTATACCCAGCTTTATCAAATGAACCGTTTAATTCTTTAAACGCAGGTACTAGGTTGTCCATAATACCTTTACCTAAACTCACATAATCAGATGTGGCCCCAGGTAAAACTGCGGCTACCTTGCTCATATTAGTAGCAAAATCATCAATAAAATCAGAGGATTCCTTAAAAGAAAAACCTATTATCTTCATTAATGTACCAGCAGTGGCAATATTTTGCTGCTGAATATTCATCGCCCCAGATAGCTTACTACTTATACCACTAACAAGGGAACTCAACCCTTGTAGACCCGCACTGATAGCTCCAGTCATTAGGTTGGCTCCTAATGTAGCCCTTCCTAATGAGCCTGAGAGGTCTCTATCTACTTGGTTGGATAAACCCCTTATTACTGCGCTAGCCTGACTACCATCAGCACGGAGGGTCAGAGTGACGCTATTATTATTAGCCATTTATTTCATAATTTATATTACTCAAAATCATCTTCTGAGAATCCCCAACCTTGTAATTTAGATTCACTATTTTTATTCTTTTCTTCAGTCTTAATATCAATTAATAAATAGAGATGGTACAAAGTTTCACTAATATCCATATCTACAAAAGACAGGTATGCAGAAGTTAATTTACCTCCACATGCCTGTATTAAGTTTTGAAGTAGACTTTTAATAGTAAAAGCAGGTTGTTCTTGAATACTAATGTACAACTGATTTTGATAGAGATTCAAGCTTATCTTGAAAAAAGGCCAAGCCTGCTGCCAACCTCTCCATATCTTCAAACTCAAGGTTATCTGCTAAATTATCAAAAGAGATGCTAGGATTCTTCCCATATTTAGTAATACAAAGTGCCGCTAGTTTTAGAGCTATAAAAGAATTAGTTCTGTACTCTGGTTCAGCAGTACTCATAAAACTTTCTAACAATAAAAACTGACGGGTCTTTGGTGACTTCATAACAACAGGAGTACCATCAGTAAGCTCAAAACTAACAATCCCAGCATCAGCGTCATACTCTGCTTTGAACTCAGAGGATTCTTCTACTGTTTCAGATTGAAGTACTTCAGCTTCTATTGTGGTATCTTCCTGGGGTGCTAATTCTTTTACTTCTTCAATTACTCTTTTCTTCATGATACTTTGTATTATTTATTAACTATTAAATGTTGTTAGAAGCAGTTCTAGATGAACCTGTAGGGGTAGCTTGTTCTACGCTAAACTCAAGTTTGTACATAAGGGTTTTAGATCCATCAGCAGTGTCAACACCCTCAGCACAAGACCAGTTGAGAAGGCGACAACCTGATAGACTCCAACCTTTGTTAGCAGTAGCAGCAATCTCACTTCTACCTGCTGTGTTGCCCTTAGCAAAGCGCACTGGAGTTAGGTTAAGGTTGAAGAATTCTCCACCCTCATAATCAGTGATAAATTGGTCTACTACTGAATCTTTGTCAGGGTCATAAGGCTTGGAGATAGTAACGGTTTCATACTTCTTATTACCACCTGAAGCAGTGCGGGTAAGTTGAGACAAACCATCATTGTATTCAGCACGAGAGTAAGCAGCTTTAATACCAGAAAACTCAGTCCAATAAGCTCCAGGAATTTCAGTTACTTTGATAACATAATCAGAGTTACTGATAGGATTAATATTGTTTAAAGCGATAGCCATAATTTATTATTTTTATTAAATATTTTTAAATATATGCAGCATAAATTTCAGTCAAAGTAATTAAACTCTAACTGAAATTATCTTTGATTACTAAAGTTATCTTAAGCTTGAGTAGGTGGAAGCAATTGAGCTTCTAGGTTAGTTTGACCTAGTGGTAAAGTACCAATAGCTACTCTGACACTAGAGATAAGTAACCGTTCCATTGCAGGGGCAGGAATTGCGTACACTTCTAGCAAAACATTACCTAATCCCAAATCTTCTTTGGTGTTATTTTCAAAGTCACATTTGACTTCAAAAGCCTCAGCTTCAGAAGCACCAAATAACAATTTAGCTCTCCAGAATCTACTACAAACTGAACGTGCAGATGCAGCAATATCACTTAACAAAATACCTAAGCCATCAATACTTGTGAAGACTTCATTATCAAACCCTCTACGTAGAGTGCCATTCAAAACACTCATGATTACACGTACAGGCATAAAGGAGTAGAAGGTGCTATTGGAGCGTGTTCTCATAGCCCAAATCACAACACCCTTGTTGCGTAGGTTTCTGATAATATTGATACCTAAAGGATTAAGTACTTCTTGTTGTTGAGTGTTGACTTTAGTAACTACATCAGTTACGCCAAGTACAGGAAACTTAGCTCCAGCAGCAGGTTGTTGTAAACCCTCAGCTTTGAATCTACGGGTAGCAACACCAGCTACAGCAGCACTAGGAGGTACAATTCCACCCTCTAAATCTTTGAGGTAGGGATAGTAGTAGCTAGCGTGACCTTGAGGTGCTACAACTAAGATACCTTCAGCTTGAGCTTGCGTAGGTGTTAGTCCAGTACCAGCATCAATCAAGGCTATCCAGTCATAAGAAGCGTCAGAAGCCAAAGCATGTAGTGCATTAGCGACTGCTAAACGATCTACACCTGAAGTTAATAATTGGAAAGCTTGGGGGGCAAGAATGAAACCTTGTCCATAATCGTCTTCTGAATCAAAAGAATTCTCAATTGCGTAGATGTAATCTTGAGAAGCAGGGGTAGTAGGAGTGGTAACAGTTACTGCTAAGTTTGTACCAACTGTAAAAGTTATATCAGCAGAAAGAGGGTCATCTAGTCTAACTGTAATAGTGTCAGTAAATGCACTAGCGGAAGCTGTTACTATGTCAGCAACTGCTGAAAAGTTAATAGCAGCCAATATACCACTAGCAATAGCTTCTGGAGTTTCTGAACCAGCGCTTACATAACTTACTACTGTCCCAGCAATTGTTACTGTGTAGGTAGCGTTAGCAGCAGTAGAAACAACTACACTACGTTCAATAGAAATAGGTGTTCTTACAAAATAAAGGATTCCTCTGCGATCATTTCTGAAGAATAATTTAACTGAAGCTTCAGAAGGAGAAGCACCAAATTGATTTGTGAAATCTTCTAAGCTGGTGACTTGAGTAGGTACTAAATAATCTCCACTAGCGGAGGAGCCTATCATATAAACTGATTGAAAACTAGCAATAGCCAGCGTTCTAAACCCCTGTGTGGATTCTTGAATCCTAACTCCAGGAGCATTAAATGAACTAAATAATGCGGTCATATTTTATATTTATTTTTGAATAATTACTTCTGAATCTTCAATATAGGTATCAACTTCCTCAACAGTAAAATCAGGTTTAGCTCTATAGGTTCTAATCTTAATTTCCTGTAAAGTAGGAGGATTATTAAATTGAAAATAATCAGGACTTTGTAAACCTGAGATATCTGGAGCTGTGGTAGTAGTAAATTTAATATCAAAAGCAAAGTTTAGGTGACATAACCAATCAGACTTAGCAGCCTCTACTCTTCCTACAGTTACAGAATCTTCTAAATCTACTGGGATAAATGACTCTATACGTGGGTCTGGGGGTAATAGTAAGGAATATAAATGTATGTGAGATATCATTCCCTCTAATGCCTTAAGAGGTAGCTCATGGTATGGCATTTGACCAGGGAATCTGAAACTTAATACGTAGGGTAATCTAGCTGTAGTCTTAACTGAATTTAAATTTTGTTTGGTATGTATTAAATTTTGTACAGGCCACCTTACTGCTGTATTAGTGGGGAATCTATTATCTCCCGCATACTTGTACAGTTCCTTTGGTTTATCTAAATCAAAGACATCTATCTTAATAATAGTTATTAGGAACTCATCTACTAAGTCTCTGGCAATTTGTATATTCATTTAATCCATATCCTTTCTTAAAATGAGCTTCCATACAGTTGGCTCCTTTTCTGATAGATATATCAATTTGTACATTGAAGTACCTGCCAGGGCTTTTGTAGTAGGGTCAGAATAGATAATTTGATTAAAGCTATCTACAGGTGGGTCAATTATGAATTCTGTCCTATCATCTCCATTAGGGATGAATAATGTTTTAAGTTTAGTTCTTGGTATCTCAACTTCAATATCATTTAGAGATATGTAAATTGAATCAGCTCCCTCTATAGAAACTTGAAGGTTGGCATATCTTGGGGATACTGGGTTAATGTAAGGTCTTGGTAAAATTAAAGTATCTGTAGTAACTCTTATTTTTGAAGTAGAATTGTAAGAATGTGTTCTTACTAGTAGGTGTCTTCTTTGGGGAAGCCCCAACTTGATTTCCACCTCACTTATTTTCTCTTCTATCTGAGCTAATTTTTCATATAGACTCATTACTTTAATTTACCAATTATTTTATTTACATTTCCAAGTAACCGGGATTCCATCTCAGGTGCGGTCATATAAACCATCTCAACCTTTTTCTCTACATATTTAGTGTAGGGAACTGGGTTATCAATTCTAATAGATGACTTAGTAAGTGATACATACCAACCTGCTTTTAATGCTCCTGTTCTCACAGGGCTTCTGTCCTTTAATCTATTCTGTCCCCAGCTAGCAGTATCCTCTAATGCCTCTTGTATTAAATCTTTTACGTCATTGCCCTGCTTAAACAAAGGGCCATTTGTTTTAATATTATAAGAGAACATTAGAGTTACCAGTAAGCTATAGTATTACGTTTATTAGGTGAGTATTTGTTGTACTTAACTCCTACCACTAATAATTGTCCCAACTCAGTCAATAATCTAGTACCTTCTGATTTCAGGTGAGCTACATGACTGCTGTATGATAATTTAGAACCCCTTGACTCTCTTACAAAAGAAGTCTCAAGGGATTCTTTTAACAAACTATCAACACTCACCAACTCATCAAGAATAGTTAAAGCTCTGTCTACTACAGTGTCAGGAAACTGAGAAGTTAGACTGTTTCTAACTGTGGTATCAAATACAAAGAATCCTAAGATTCTCTCAAACTCTTCAATTTGAGAAGTGGTGAATTGTGTCATAATTACTGCGTGATTTTTTCCAATACTGCAACGCCCTTAGCGCGGTTCTTCAGTTGAAGTTGGGGCTTGGTGGTTACAACAAACTTCTGTGCATCAGGATTATCAGAAGGTAATTCACCAATACTAAATTGAAGACCTTGACGATTTTGGCTATTGTCTTGAGCAAAGCTGTAAAGAGCTAGTTCATTCTCATCAATAAAGTACAGAGTGTTACTAGGAGCAAAGATATCTTGAATCAAAGGACGACCACTGAAAGTCAAACCTGTGTAAGAAATATCAGCTTGACCAGGAGCCAATTGGTTGGTGATGCTAAGTTGAGCAGCAAACAGACCTTTGTACTTAACTGCAATTTCAGGTGAGCAGTAGATAGCTGTGTAGTTTCCACCCTTACGTGCAATTCCTACTTCTGTTGCATACATCAAGTCAGCAGTCAAAGCGCGGTTAGAGCCAGCAGTATTTACATAAGATGCCCAAGCACTGTAGGTAGATGGGTCAATGTTTGCATAGCTTCCAGCAGCCGCAGCAGCCGTTACCAAACCAATTACTCCACCATCAGCAGCAATACCTGTACCTGTGTAAACTTTGGCACTTAAAGCTTCCATAATGGTACGGATAGCACTATTAATGTCAGCAGCAAACAAATCACGAAGTACACCACGACCAGCTAATTTAGCTTGTGCAATATCCTCAAGTTGTAGTTGGAAAGAGTTACGTAGTCTAGCACCACCAATGGATAGGATAGCTGATATATAATCATCATCACTGAAGGTAGAAACGGAAGCTGTGGTAAGTTCACCAGTAGCACCTGCTCCACCAACATTTGCATTCCAACGGATAGATTGTTGGCTTGTAACTTTCTTAGCTAAACGGTTAACCATTGGGTAGTTAGTCAACTGCAAAGAAGCTACTTCTTCCTGTACAAGCAACTGCAAGGAATTAACGGGAGAAATAATATTAGCCATTTAATTTATTATTTTTAATTTGTATTAATTAATTAGAAACTTTCAAATAAAGCATCTACTGCTTTAAGTTTTTGATTAGGGTCAACTGGAGTTACCTTTGTTTCTTGAGCACTTGAACCTTGAACTCCTGAAGCAGGTACGAATGCTTTTCCATCTTCTGAGGACAAATAAGAATTCAACGCATCATCTAAAGTTGAAACACTATCACCTTGAGCTACATACCACTTACCATTTTCTTCTTTGATTTTATCTGCCTGATCAAGTAAGAATACCTTCTGCAATGTTGCAGGGCTTAATGCTTTACTGTTAGCAATTACCTGGGAAACTGCACTGCTACGTTTGGCGCTAATGGTTTCTAAATCTTTGTTAGCTAGTTGTGTCTTAAGGTCTGTTAACTGCTGCTCTAAAGCCTTAAGGGTTAGCTTCTCTTGGATAGATTCAGTGGATTCTGTGGTAGTAGGTTGAGGTACTTGAAGTTTCTTAATCTCCTTAGTAACTGATGCTGCAAGTCCTTGATTAGCTTTGGTAAATTCTGTACTGATTTCAGTTTTAAAAGAATTTAAGGAAGCATCGATTAAGGCTTGAATTTCTTGTTCTGTCATTTTAAATAATCCTGTATTTTAGGTATCCGTCTTTTAAGTTGTCGGTAAAACTTATCTGGTTCACACCTTACCCAGTTGGTAATGGATGGTTAACTTTTGATGTACAGGGAAGTTAACACTATTGAAATCTTTACCCTCAGTCCAAAACTCTCCAGTATTAAATTACCTGGTATGTCTTAAGGAGGTTGAGGGTCTACATAATTAACTCAATTGCTGAGTCTTCCTATACTATTGAAGTGTCCAAAGTCTTAATTGAGCTTAGTAATATATCTATCTCTTTGTTAGCTATATCTTTCTGAGAGGCGGATAAATTACCTGTCAACATTGAAACCATCTGTTCATAAACTACCTTCAAAGCAGAAGGTGGTAGATTAGCTTTCAGGTTTTCTAAGTTTATTTTGCTGACAGAATCAATCCTCATTAATACAGAATCTAAAGTGTCATTCTCAAAACTATTTAAACCTGTGACAGAGATTTCACGACCATCTAGACCTTGGGCTTGAGCTACTAACTGTAGCAAATCTTGGTAAGCATCAATAATGATTTCCCCATAAGATTTCAACATAGCCTCCTGCTTAACAAAATCCATCTGCTTAGAGACTCCAGATTGGCTTAAGGCAGCATTACTAGATGAAACTCCACCACTAGCTACCAGATCTCTCACCTGGGATTCTATAGCTAATAGAGAGTCAGCCATGTGTTGAATCATGTAACCGTGAGGTTCAGACCATTCAAATTTCTCTAACTCGATCACATGCGCCAAACCTGTTGGAATAGGTTCATCATTTGTGTAACTATGCTCAAAGTCTGAATCAGGAGTTTGTACTCTTTTGAATGTTCTTTGGAAGTAAGCCATCGTCAGCAAATCATATTTTGAACAATCTGTTCTTAAATGTTCAACTGCTTTACTAGCTGCTTGGTCAGCAACCCAAAGTTGGTCAGGTAACTCTATCTTGAGAACTGGTACTGCATCAAACCCATGTTTTATAGGGGGTGCTAATAAACTAATAGTGGTGTCAGCATTAATCACCTCAGTATTGACTTTAATGATATTACCTTTACCATCAAGCTCTACAAATGCTGAGTACTTAGCAATGTAATTAGAGTCAATAATTGTCCAGGTACAAACCTTTCTGGAGGTAGCTATAGGGTTAGAATTATCTTCTAATATCTGTCTAATCTTTAACCAGTTGAGTTTACCTTTAGACTCACTCCAGTTAGTGACTTGGAGAGGGCTGTAAGTTACAACATAGGGTCGTAAACCTAGTGCTTCTTCCTGTAATTTATTAGTAGGTATTACATCTGATTTATTTTTATCTACATGAACATAAATCTTTTTAAACTTTAGAAGTTCTCTAAAAATTAAGGTAATTAGATTCTTTTCTGAACGTCCACTTAGGTCTGTGTCCTCCCTGAAGGATTGCCAAAACTTAGGGTTGTTATTTAACCCTTCAATTGTCATAGGGGCGTTAGCAAGCTTACTAACCTGCTCATTTATGTTTGTAGAAAGAATGTTCAGGTAGGTATGTTTCTTAAGTCTAGTTTCATAAACTTCATTATCCTCACCTGGGCGTTGTGGTAAAAAATGTCTGAAAGCATTCTTGAGTTTGTAGCCACCTGAGACTAATAAATCAATTTCATTTAAGGCGGGTAACATATCAACATACTCAGCATTCTTTGACTCTAGGAATTCTAGAGGTAATTGGTTGGGGTACATATATTATTTAATTTCTAAGTTGTTTATTTTGAAGAGTGTTATATAAACTACCAATGCAATAACGGGCACTATCTACGGTGTGATCTTCTTGATGGTCTGCTGGTTTATTTATTAACTGACCCTCACCATCAGTTGCCCTGTGGTAGTCTTCAAATTGAGTTATCAATTCAGTTAAGTTGGCTTTAATAAAAAGGTTATCTTGGTAGAATAAATTATTCATAATGTCTACACTTGGCATCAGTCCCAACTTAGTCCTACTGACCTCTACAGCCCTCTCCATGCCAGGCACATTCTCACGTTTACCTAATATTCTTGCTGACTTAACACTGCCGCCTCTGTCATCTGGCAAATAGGCTCGATACACATTATATTTAGTACAAAGTCTAGCCATCTCTCTTAGGAAAACTTCTTCTGGTATAGTCTCTCCAGACTTATTTAACCAGAAGTCAATTATGTAAAATTTAGTTCTATCTGCGCTTAATCCAATTACCACAACACATGGGTTGCGATCGCCCCAATCTGACCCAACATAATATGAGAGGTTGTTAGGGATATCTTTTATATAATGTTTTTCAGATAGCTGGTCAAACAACTGACCTGAGAAGTTTTCAAAGCTAGCTTGATACTCTTGTTTATATGATTTCTCAGGCATCTGAGCCTTAGCTTGCCTAAGTTGTTTTAGAGGGAAGTGAGGATTATCCTTAGTGGTGAAGTGGTAATAACTCCACTCCGCTAAATCTTTTATCTCTAAATAGAATTTAAATAGTGGATGATTCTTTCCTTTGGGAGTAGCACATAATGTAGCTGTTGAACCTGGAGTATCACCTAATGCTGGAAAAACTACTTTTTCCCAAACATCAGGTTTAATATCCTGAAATTCATCTGCCCCTACAAAATAAAATTTAAGTCCTCTTAACCCATCCCCAGCATCATCATTTGTCCCTCGTAAAATTATGTCTGGTTTGGAACCTTTAAAAGTTATTCTATAATCTGAATGGTTGATATTCTTTACAAAAGGAGCGTCCTTTAACATCCCTACAAGAGCTTTCCAATGTACTGCCTTACACTGCTTTAGAGTTGGCATTATTAGAGCAATTGTTGGAGGAAAGTTAGGGTCAATTGGTTGGTTATAGGTTAAGGCACTAACTATAAGTTGAGTTCTCAGTAAATGACTTTTACCAAAACGTCTACCGCAAACCAGCAGCCTAAATCTATTTGGGTCTACAAATATCTCCTTTTGTTTGCTATGTAATGTAATTTCAAAACTCATTTACAAATCCTCATCTCCAGCCAAGGATTCTTCTTGTTCAGGTTCTGAGTCTTTAACAATAATTGTGTAAGAAGATGTAGGTTCAATCCTCTCTGCCCATTCTTCTCTTAATGAACGGATAGCATCAACTGCTGTTTTTGGTTCCCGCTTTGTAAGAGTTACTACTTCTCCCCTACTACTTTGAGTTTGATATTCATACCCATCTACACACATCCTTACAATATTTTGTAACTCAAGGGTTCTGCTGATTTTAGAATGTAAATTTACTAACCCAACTTTGATAGCTAACTCCAAAGTTAATGCTTCACTTTTCTGAAGTTCCTCAACTTTCTGTCTACTATTTTTGATTAATGTTTTTAATTGCTGTGCTGTTAGCTTTATTTGAAACTTATCCTCAAATAAGGCAGTCATCTGAGGTTGACTTAGATGAGGTTGAATACTTAGTAATAATATTAAAAAATCACGCTGAACTTGTGTCAGCATGAATGCTTTATTTGTCATAAAAAAAGGTGCCTTATAAAGCACCCAGTAATTTTATATATCTATTATTTGAATCTGTCCTAAATCATCCCTAGAACCTCGTAGGAGAGTAGTTCCAATGCCTCTAGGTATGTTGTACCAATCCAGGAATCAAAGCTACCTTGCTGCTTATCATGGAAGTACTCATTTCTTAGGATTAGTAAAGCTTTCTCACTCTCTAAGGAGTGGTATTCCAGGGAAGCTCTGTGAATTTTATCTAAGCTCCAGATAGCTCTCTCAAGTTCATCAGAGTCAAGCTGACCAAATAAGCTGTTACCTGGTTTCATCTCAGAAGCATCTTTGTAGAGGCGTGGTAAGTATTGGTCAATATTATCAAACTCATTTTGGAAATATAAATCTAAGCATTCTTCTAAAGAGTTGAAATCAATATAGCTTGTAAGTTGAGTAGTCATAATTTATCCTTTATTTATTAGTAGAATTAATATTAATAAGTTGAGATTAGTGTGCCTTCAAATAACTTCCGCCAATCACCTTTTTTGTAGGAGCACTCCAACTCAGTTAGTTGTTGAAGCTTTCTGTTTGTGTACAAAGGTTTACTTAGATTAGCTCTCTCAGATTCAATAATTTGATTGAAGTTAGTGCTCACCCAATCCTTAATCTGTTGCCTGTCTTTAACTGATAAACTTTTATCATTTTGGTACTCTTGGATTACTTGTAAGATGCCCCAGTGATTCCTTTGTTCTGAGTAATCTGTACCATAAGCCTTTCTGAATTTGTAACTTAATGTTGACTTAGGAATCTTGAATATCTTAGCTAGCGATCTTAGGGAATAACCTTTTAAAAATAGTTTGTAAGCTCTTGAAATTGCAGTACTCATTAATGTAATTTGTATTGTGTTCTATACTTTAAATAGTACTTGAAGGGTGATAGTATAAGGTGTGCAAAGCTGTGTTTACTACCCCCTGCGGGGCCATTAGGGGTATTAGAAATTACCCGCTTAAATTTGACGACTCATATCAAATAAGAATCGTTAAACTAGATATATTGACATTAAAAAACCTCCTGGGTTAGAGGAGGTTTAATATTAATTAACTATTTTATTTATGCTGCTTGAGCACTCTTTAATTTAGGGGAGGTAGCGTTACTATCTACTTTAGCTTTCTTAATTAATCTTCCAGTTTGGTAAGCTTCAGCAATTGAACTATTCAATTTAGTAATCGTTCTTGAACTTACTGTAGCGGTAAACTCTTCTCTTAATTTCTTCAGTAACCAGAAGTGAGATTCAATTGGTGAGTTATCTACAATGTTGTTTATCACCCTCTCTGTGATGCTCTGTAGGTCAATAAAACTTACTTTGACCTTTGCATTAGGATACAATTTCTTAGCGTTGTCATTGACCTCCTCAATGTAATTCTTAGCTTCCCAATTAATTCCTTTTGGTGAGGTAAAGATAAATTCAATTGATTTGTTAGGGTACTTTTCAAGAGCTAACTCAATATATTTCTTATCAACTAAAGTAGCTTTTACATCTTGTTCTGAAAGTGTACGAGCTTTGAGTTCATAAACTTTAACTACCTTAGGTAAACGCTCTACAAAATCCCATCTTCTGTGACTTCCAGGATTAAATGAATCAAGTATAGCAACCTCAAACTTGAGACCAACATTTGAGTAGGCAGTAAGTTCAATAAGCTGTTTCTGTAGGTCTGGTTCAATAGTATGAGTGGATTCTTCAATCTCTTTCTTAACTGAAGTTTCAATTGCTGATGAACCTAGTGACTGAAAATCTTTAGCGGCTTGTGTACTTCCTTGTACTAAATAAGCATAGGTTCTCTTCCAATCTCCAACTAAAATAGAACCTGCTCTGCCTAACTTTTTCCCCCAACGCTGTTCATAGCAGACTTTAAGATTTATTAACTCATCTCCTACAAGTTTCAAATCCTTACCAGATAAGGGATCTGACTGAGCGTTTTTAAAACGCCCAGTGGACCAGTTATCTTTATAGTTATCTGAGCTTAATCCTTTTGCTTCAGATACTTGACTCATTATAAAGTAAGCCCCATTATTAAACTTGGTATTAGGAATCCATTTTAAATCATACTTTCTAACTAAGAAACATAGCTCATCAACAATAGTAGTATCAGCTTTAGGGTTTCTTTCTAGAATACTTGCTTTGAGTTCTTGAGTTGAAATAATCATATTTTTAATTTAGTATTTTAAGTATTAACATTTAAGGTGTTTTCTCAACCTTATACAAATACTATACCTAAGATACGTAGACTAATTGTAGGCATATTAAAAGCCCCCTATTTCTGGTAGGAGGTTGTTAGCTGAATTAAATTTAATTGACGTTAGTTATTATCAGGGAAGTGAAAGAAGTCTTTTGCAAAGTCATCATAACTATCAACTATCTCACCTGCTATAGCTTCTGCCATCTCTTGTGTGAATGTAGCTGAATCTACTGATTTAGGTAACTGAAAGAATAGTTTGCCAACTACAATTCCTAAACCAAAAGCAAATGAAATCAAAGTAAAAATAATCAAAGTTATAATAGCAATCATTTTAATATTCCTTTATTAATGTATTGTGAAAGGCTCCTGAAGGGCAGTAACCTTGGTTGTTAATTATTTGTGGTACAACACTTCATCAGACTTTTCATAGTAGTAGGTGACGCTTCTGATAACAGTACCATCTGGTTGTATATCACAGGAATAATCACAACTTACAATCTTAGGTTCACCTGTGAAGAATCTGAATAAGTTGGCTAATTTGATAGACATAATTTTAAATCCCGTTGTTTAACTATCTTCTAATATTAACTTGAGGCTACTGTTAAAATGTAGGCAGTTAATTACCTACTCTATATGAGCCATTAGGGTGCCTTAATCTGGCTGCTATAGTATTAGGTTGGTGTAGGTAACTAAGTGGCAGGTAACTGAAGCTGAGGGTTACTGGAACTGTGTTAACTTAGCAGCCTGTGGCGCATAAAAGGGATTAGGAATTACCTGCACATTTTAGATTTATCTATTAAGTAATCTGACGATCCACTTTATTGTGGAGCGTGAGGTTTTCCTCATTAATCAGGAAAACTAAATAGTAGATTCCTCACTGCTGATTAATAAGTAATGAGAAGTTGGGGCGGCAGAGTTAAGGTTTTTTTTTCAATTTTCTTAGGCAAAGGTAACAGAGGAAAAGTAAGGTAAGGAGAAAGGAAAAGTAGGTAACTAGAAGAGAGAAGATAGGTATAGAAGGTATAGATAGTATAGGTGATTATTCAAATACTCTGGAAAGTATACCCAGTATAGGTTACAGCTTCTAAAATTGCTTCGTTTTAAATCCTTAAAATAAATAGTTGGGACAGTTTGTATTAGTAGAGGACGTTATAACTTTGCTAATACAAATTAATGAAAGACACAAATATCACCATTAGAATCAATCCTTCTATTAAGGAACAATGGCAACAGGTAGCTGAGGATAATAATACCTCTCTCTCTGCCCTCATAGTGACTGCTGTAACCAGACATATCACTGAATTGACTACTGATACAGAAAAATTAGATAGGGGAGCTATGGGAATAGCCAGGTTAATATTATCTGCAATAGAATCACAATACTCTGAATTTAAAAAGTTAAATTAATTGCTGTAACTGCTCATTTAATACCACTTTTTAGTGGCCATCTATAATACATTTTGTTATAATGGATAGTATAAGGGGAGAGAAAACAAACCCTTCCTAAACTATATTTAAAACACTTTTATAACATTATGGCAAACGATAAGCACATTGCAGTTAGAATCCCTCTTCAACTTTGTAACCTGGTAGATTCTGAGGCACAGGATGAGTTACTAAGCAGGGCAGATGTAATTAGACGAGCATTGCTTCACTACTATAAGTCTAAAGGTATTGTTTAACTTTTAAGGGGCACCTAAGCCCCACCCACTACTTTCAAATTAACTAATAAATTTTTAATAAACCAATCTTAAAATTATGACAACTTTAAATATTTCAATCCAATCTCAAATCAAAGCTACAGTTCAATCAGATAAAGAATTCTCAGTTTCCTTTGATGATGCTTGGCAGTGGTTAGACTACTCCACTAAAGCAAGTGCTAAGAGAACATTACTGACCAACTTTGAAGAGAACTTAGACTATTTAGTTTTCAACAATAGTGTTGAAAACCTCTCAGGGGGTAGACCTACTGAAGAAATCTATTTAACCGCAGATTGCTTAAAGAACTTTGCAATGATGGCTAACACTTCTATGGGAAAAGAAGTTAGAAAATACTTTCTTGAATGTGAGAGAGAACTCAAAGCTATTAAACTTGCTCCTAAGGAACCTACTGATATCCTTTACCTACTAGAACAGTCAGCAGCAGCTATTAGAGAAGCTAGGGCATTAGCTGCGATCGCTGAGAGTAAGGTAGCTGAACTAAAACCTAAAGCTGATATTTATGATGTGGTGGTTGCTAGTGATAAACTTCTTTCCATGAGTGATGCAGCAAAGATTATTAATAGCCCTGGTTTAGGACGCAATAACTTAATGAACCTTTTAAGAGATAAGGGCGTACTTCAAATGTCCAACCTACCTTATCAGAAATATGTTTCTCAGGGTCAGTTTGAAGTGGTAGAGGTAGATACTCATGCAGGTTTGAAAACTACCTGTAAGGTGACACAGAAGGGGTTGAGTTTCCTTATCAGACTTCTAAAGGATAACGGGTACACAGTTCCCTCAAAGGCTGCTTAACACTAACTAAATAATCTAATTCAAGAGGACTTTAAATAAGTCCTCTTTTTTATTATCTACTAATGCCTAATTAATGTAGTTTTACTGTGGCCGTTTGTAGCACAATCGACTATAATGGTAGGTATAAGAAAGAAATTTATATTTAACTTTAATATTTTAATTTAAAATTATGACAGCTACTAAAGTAAAGAAATCAGTTCCAGTTTGTAAGGGTTATATAATCTCAAGTTATAGAGTTATTAAATCTCAATTAGATTTTGTTAATAATCTTCTGGGTGATGTTAATGATGATACCAGAACTTTATTCTGCCATATCTTAGTTAGCGTTATTATCAACATCAAGAAGATTGAGTGGATTCCAGTATCCTCAACCCTCATTAAAAAGAAGATTCAGAAAGCAAGCTGGAAGGCTTTACAAGAGTTAGGGTTAATTGAGGTAACTGACTACTCACATGAGAATGGTTTATCCAGAGAGTTTAAGGTTACTGATTGTATAGTTGACAGCTTCCTAGAGTTATCTAAACTATCTCCAGAAGAAATTATTAACAGTACTAAGTATAATTTATTTACTGGTAGAAAATCTGAGGGTAAGTTAACTAACCAAAAGTATGATGAGAATAGAAATGAGGAACCTGTATTAATCACCAGTGCACTTGACTTGATAGCTCAAGGTTTCTTCAATATGAAAGCTATCATTGTACATTTAGATGAGTTAACCAGAGAAGAAAATAAAGCTGCTGAAGAATATGGGCAATATTCTAAAGAGCATAAGAAAGCTAGAGCTAGGCTTATTAATGATGACCACTGCTTTAAAGCTATCCTCAACCAGTCTCCTGTTAAAATAAGTGAAGAGATATGGTGCTATAGTCCTGCTTATAGAATTCAAATGAGTGGAAGGGTTAGCCACATCTTAGGAGGTTTACAATCTGCTAGTAGAAGAATGAAGGCTGCTGCTTATATGGGAATAGAAGATTTAAGAAACTACGATTTGAAAGCTTCTCAAGTTAGCGGATTAATACAACAGTTTGATTTAGCTAAATTAAATACCGATTGGTTAGAAAACTATAAAGAAAATCCTAATGCTAAAAAGGACTACGCAGCTCAAATTGGTATCAGTGTAGATTGCTGGAAGAAATGCCTCTGTGCCTTAATGTTTGGTGCTTATGTATCAAGTGCTAACGATCACACTAAAGGTAAGTTGAAGGATTTAGAAGGTACAGTAGAAGGGGAACCTAAGAAGAAGCCTAACGCAATAATAGATTCTTTATTTGAGGAAGCTGAAGGAGATATTGCATTAGCTTTAGAATACATCATTAAGTTTAATGAAGCTGTAGCTCCTTTAAAAGTAGAAATTGATAAGTGGCATAACTGGTTACTAAACACCTGGGTAATTAAAGTAGGTTACTTAGCTAAGGATGGCAAACGTTATGTTAAAAATACTACAGGTAAAAATCTATGTATAACTGACCTAGAAAAGAACTACCCATTATGGAAAGTAAAAGCTATGGTTTCTGCTTTTGTTCTCCAAGGTCAAGAATCCTGCTTTATTCATAACTTAACCTTAGCAAGTATAGAATATAACTTTCAGGTTATAAGTAATGAGCATGATGGCGTAGTAACCCTTGGTGTGATACCCCAAGCGGCAATTGACAAGGCTGCTACTATGTCAGGGTTAGAAGGAGCCATCCTAGAGGAGAAAGCTCTTGAAGGTATGGATTTGATAGCAGAACTTATAGAGAGAGAAGATAGTTCAGGAGAATTAGAAGTAGAGGAACTACTAGCTTATTTCTAAAGCTGTAGATGACCTAACACCCCTACGGGGAATTAAAGGGTTGGTGGATAAAGTTTCACCCGCCCTTTTTTTCAATTTTCTTAAGCAAAGGTAACAGAGGAAAAGAAGGTAAGTAGAAAGGGAAAGTAGATAACTAGAGTAGAGAAGTAAGGTATAGGAAGTAAGGTATGTATAGGTGATTATGGTAAAAAGCTATAACCTATACTGGGCATACTTTACAGCCTCTAAAATTGCTTCGTTTTAACTTCTAAATTACCTTAGTTTCAGTCCTGATTTACTGCTACTTTCTATTCACATGGTTCTCTTAAGGCAACTGCAAAACTAACACTTCTACAAGTTAATCCATTTTTATCAGCACAACTTTTAGATATTGTTTGACCATATCCAGGGCAAGTCACTCCTGCCCAGCAACCTGATAAGATTCCAGATAGAACTAAGTATACAAATAGAAGTCCTAATTTACTTTTTGATGTCACTCTTAAGAAACTATTAGGTATATTCATAAAGTTTGTATATAGACTAATCGCATATTAAGAGTGATTAGCTCAGGAATATAAGGGTGTATTTACTTAAAGGGTTCAGACTCAACCCATCCACACTAAGCGATCGCACCCTAAGAAATCTAAATCAGCAGACTTGGTTTCAGTCCCAATACCCAGCAACCTAATAGAATCATTACTTCTAATAATTAATTAGGGAAGTGAGTAGTATAATCATCAGCACCTGATTCTTGTTGGGGTTCTGGAGACCTACTAGGATTTTCAAATAAACTATTAGGAGGTTCTTCATTTCTAGAAGAATTAGTATATTGAGGAGCTGTATTAGTATACTGAGGAGCTGGATTATAAACTATTTGATGAGTACAGGATTTAAAGCCCATCATAAATAATACTACAACAATCCCTCCAGCTACTTGACTACCTAATTTATTTTTATTACTCATATCACCTACTTGAAAATATTTCAGAACTTCTATCTCAAGTTACTATATATAATAGCTACCTCATCATAGAAGAAATACTGAAATATAATTACAAGTAATATTACTACTTCAAGCGATCGCACCCAAGTAGTAAACTAATTATAGTAATCTTCACCATAAGTAGCCCAGTACCAGTAAAACTTAGGTTAGTAATCTTCAGTAGGAAAGCACTAAGGTAAATTGGTAAAGTTTACCATTAAGGAATCTGTAGGGCGATCGCTACCAGTAGAAAACCTAAATGGCGCAGAATCCTTATTCCCCTATAACGCCGTAGGTTATAGTCAACACAGGCACAGTAATCTTCAGTGCTATGGAATCTACATACTAAGCAGCCTACCCTCTAGCGATCGTAGTAGAGGCACCTGAGACAGAATCCTTATTAAATATACCCACATACTACAAAACCCCTAGAGTGACCTTTGCAGGTGTCGTAGGGGTTTGGGTTAACTATCAGTTTAAGAGGTGGGTATATTAGGCTGCTATATTATCTTCTACACCAAAGAAACAAATAGTATCACCAACCTCATCCATTATATCTGTGAGGCACTCAACGCCTATACTCTCCTCACCATAACCACCTTCAATCATTTCATTTTGTAGTTTTAAAAGTTGTAGTCTAATTTGTTCTAGTCTTTCTTGTACTTGCTTATCAGTCATCTTATTTACTTTTTATTTATACTACAATTGTAACATATTTGTAGTATACTGTCAAGGGTTTTTAGTATAAAAAGTGATAAAATATAGGATATTTATAAATTAATTTTAATCAGTTTCCTTACCCAGCCTACCTTACAAGCTAAGTACAGTAGTTAACTATCTTGTAGTACGCTGTAGTGAAGTCATCTTAGGATGCGATCGCTAACAAAGGAGGCTCAACTTAGTAGTATTTATACCTAGTGAACTTTGGGCGGCTCTTACATATATAGGAGAGAAGAGAGAAGACAACTACAGGAGAAACCATAAGGGAGATAACTACAGTAGGAGACTGATTAGGTATTTTGAATAGTTACCACCTATCCCAAACCTATAGGGAATCACAGGGTCAGATAACTTAACCCCAGTTTCCTATTTTGATTTACTTAACACCCTAACCATTAAGGTTATTAATGGTAAGGATGCTAATAGTACGTCCCCTTAGCAATATTTATCTTAACGTTAAGACAACTTGAGTAGACTTCTTACACTACCTAAACTTCAGCATTCTTTACCCTACTCTCCAGATCAATTCCCTTACCTCTTCAGCCTCCTCTACAAAGGTCAACAGTATACCCTTACTGGATTGTAGGTATGTTCGCATTAGTTTAGACTAAGACTGCTTCAGAGTATATATAGCTCTGGTACTGGTTTTTCAGAACCTCTTAAAATTAGCAGAACCAGATAATTTAACCCTACTATTTCCGTTGGCACGTATTCCTTACAATGGTGGCAAGTTAACAGGCTAATTATTTTTACTCTAATTTTGGTTAGATTTCCAGGTAACTGATATAGCCACCTAGTATTTGGGCAATCTAAGTATAGAGATCCAAATAGTGATAAAAATGAGACTCATTAAGTTTCTGTTACCTGTGATCATGGTTGGCATAGTAGCCTACCCAATAGTCGCTCAAGCAGGAGAAGTTAATTGCACTTTTCCTCAAGAAGATCCTTCTAATAAGAAAAAGATAGTAACTTTAAATAGCATGGGGATAAAAATATCTATTCCAAGTAACTACAGATCAATGGCGAGAGGAGACGGTTCTATAGATTTAGTAGATAATGGGACATTTCAAATGTTTGATTGTTTAGTAAATAATCCTGAAGGAGTTGGGGGTAGAGGTTATAACAGTATTAATATTTATAAATCAAAGGCTAAAAAACTTTTCAGTAATAGCGAAAGTTTTGAAGTGGTTCCTAATCAGCCTAATATGAGAGTTATTTGGCAACAGCATGGTGAAGAACATGACTTGTCTTACTCGGTAAAGTTAAGGATTAAGACTAAGAAAGGGTTAATAGAAGTAGAGCAAACACTATTTGAAGTGTTAATTGGTACTGATGGAGTCAAGAATAAAATAGATGAGATGATTGAAATAGCTAGCTTAATAGATATTCTTTAAACAAGTTTTATTTGAGGGTGCTTCAAACCCCTTAAGTCTTCAGTATATACACTGTTTGTAAACTCCTTCAATCTGGAGTAAAACAATATATATGGTACGTTAAGTTGAGATTAGGTTGGTTCTGTTATGGTACGGTAAGGTGAGGTTAGTTTTATAAATAAACTTCAACGCTTAGGTATTTAATTAAGCCTTGAAGTATCTTATTAGCAGCCCTTAGAAAGCTTTTTAGGGGCTGTTTTTAAGTTTGAGTGTATGTTATAAGCTGTTAGCTTTATAGCTCATGAAGGAGATTGCAGAGTAGGTTAACTGGATCTGGTATTTTAGTACCAGACCAAAATTAAAATAGAACTAGACTTAGCCCTAATAAATTAACCTTTTTTGGTAGCCTAAATAATTACTTTTGTGTATTTAATTTCAAATCCTAGCTGATTTATAAACAGAATTAGACCTAATGCATCTGGATGAATAGCAGGAGCCACCAATCGACCCCTGATCTTGCCACTACTTTTAAGATAGCGTAGTAGCTGCCCAACAGAATTGCAATCTATAGTCTCTCTTTTAACCTCAACTACTTCATCACCAACAAGAATATCTACTTTGCCTGAATCTAATTTAATTTGTCTGTCACCTCCAAAATAAAACTGATATTCCTTTTCAATATCAGTTTCTTTAAATCTCATACCTGTAGGCTCTAGACAGGTATTTAGCAGCATATAGCTACAGGCACCAAAAGAATCAGTTATCCATAATCTTCTAGCTTTATAAAGGCTATCCCCATACTGAATATTAAAGGCGTACTTAAAAACTTTCAATCTATTTCCATTGATTATTTCAAATTTACCAGGGAGATAACATTTCCTATTTTGTATATAATTTTTAGCAAAGTCTTTTGAATCGACTCCTTTAGCTTCACAGAGCTTACAAACTACAAACTTCATTTCACCTTCAAATAAAATCCATTGAAGGTTATATCTTTTAATTAGAAAACTTAATTGTTCTAACACTATTTTTTACGATAAGTTTTATGATGTCTATCTAATAATGGTTAGCCTCTAAGTTTCCTCTTTACCTTCTACATCTTCTTCCTCATAACCTTCTGGATAATAATCAAAGATATGTTGCCAGATTTTATTACCCTCTCGCTTGATAACATAACCATCAATAAATATTTCATCTCCATCTTTTAGTTCACAAAGTAAGGTCAAATATTTTATTAAAGCATGAAGGTTGACTTCCATAATGACTCCTTGTTTATATTTGTGTAATCAAGTTCAATTACTTAACGCTATATAAGGTGACAGACCTTTCAGTAAGCCTGGGAAAGGGTCTCTAAACTAAAGGAGGTACATTTGCTCCTTTACAGGTCTTATGCTTAAGAAGGGACTGCTGTGAGTACCCCTTTATTCCTTTATCAGTTTGAGCATGTTTTGAGCATCTGATGGAATTAGATCAAAATGGATATGTAGCCTGTTGTTTGTCCAACCTTGAATCAACCTAACTTCGTGCGAAATCTGCAAGAAACCCATTTAAATCGTGCCCGCGCTAGTCTCAGACAAGCGCTGTCTTGGTATGGATATCTTCGTAAGTCAGGGCAGCTTTCATCCAACCCGGAATTGGCAGGTTTGTTGAAACCAGAATTGGAAGCTTTGAACTCCACACTCAACAAGCTGGATTCTAACGTCATTAGAATTGCCGCTTTTGGTTTGGTGAGTCGCGGTAAATCGGCAGTTTTAAATGCCTTATTGGGAGAGAAGATTCTGCAAACTGGGCCCCTAAACGGTGTCACTCAATGGCCCCGTTCCGTCCGTTGGCAGCCAGGGGGTAAGGTGTTAGTGGAGTTAATTGATACCCCCGGATTAGATGAAATTGAGGGTGAATCACGGGCGGATATGGCCCGAGAAGTAGTGCATCAGGCTGATTTAATTTTGTTTATCGTGTCTGGTGATATCACGCGCACTGAGTATCAAGCACTGCTGGAATTGCGTCAAGCCCAAAAACCCCTGATTTTAGTATTTAACAAAATAGACCTTTACCCAGATACAGACCAGGGAGCAATTTACCAAAATTTGCAACAACTCGGTACAGGGCATCACGCCACATGCTCCACTTGGGGAAACCCCAAGACCGCAGTGGCTCCTCAAGCAAAACCTCTACTACCTGATGAAATTGTCATGGTGGCGGCGGAACCAGCACCAATGGAAGTGCGGGTTGAGTGGTCTGATGGGCGTGTTAGTTATGAATGGGAGACACCGCCACCGCAAGTAGACGAACTAAAGGAGACAATTCTGAATATTCTCAATCGGGAAGGGCGATCGCTTCTGGCTTTAAATGCACTGATCCAAGCACGAGATGCAGAAGCCGCGATCGCTCAAAAAACCATCGACTTACGCGAACAAGAAGCTGAAGATATCATTTGGCAATTTACCAAATACAAAGCTTTGGCAGTAATGCTCAATCCCATCGCCTTCTTAGATATTCTTGGGGGAACTGTTGCGGATTTGGCTTTAATTCGCGCCCTAGCTAGATTGTATGGTTTGCCGATGACTAGCTACGAAGCCGGGAAAATTTTAAAAACGATTTTATTTAGTTCTGGTGGTTTGCTACTGGGAGAATTAGGTAGCAGTTTGCTTTTGGGTGTAAGTAAAACTACTGCCGTGATAACCAGTGGTGACAATCCCAGCAATATTACTGCCTTTGCTGGCAGTGCGATCGCTCAAGCTGGTATTGCTGGTTATGGTGCATACTCCGTTGGCAAAGCCGCTCAGGTGTATCTCGAAAAAGGCTGCACTTGGGGACAGTTAGGCGCTAGCAGCGTGATTCAAGAAATTCTTTCTCAAGTTGACCAGAATACAATTCTGTATCGCTTGCGACAAGAGTTAGGCATTAAATATTGAGAATAAATAACAATTGTTTCCCTTTTGTTGCTGTTTATAAGTGTTTATCAACTTCTATCAAACTCTTCTGACAATTGACTGACATTCCGAATTTAGAATGCAAGACTGAAAACATAACCACCTCTACTAGTGACTCCAACTAGTGGAATTTCCCTAGCTTTTTAAATCAAAGATGACAAGAGGGCAATTCCCACTCAAATTACCTAAAAAGATGACGGTGTTTACCACCACCTCTTATGGGAAGCCTATCTAAACTGGAAATGTGAGCAAGGCCTGTCTTGTTGCTCCAACTAAGAGGGTGAGCTTCCTGGGGTCATTGAAAGCTCACAGTTAATATCTATACTCTGTCAATTAAAGGTAAAAGTATCATGACAACTACTCTAAACTCATTTGAAACTGCTGGGGCAACAAATCTTGAAGAAGCTATTACTGAAGCCATTACTGAAGCGCGTACAACTTGTGAGCTAAATGGCAGTGATTCTGCTGGTTGTGCCGTAGCCTGGGACATTGTGGAAGAATTACAAGCTGAAAAAGCTGATCAACAGCAAGCAAAATCAAAGAAAACCTCTTTGGATAATTACTGCGATCGCCATCCAGATTCCGTAGAATGTTTAATCTACGACCTTTAATTCTTCCGTAAATCAGTTATTGCTGATTGCGTTATTTGCTTGATTGCTTCTAAATCAAGTGGTGGCGTTTCACTTTCCATTCCCAACCACAAAAGATATTCGATATTCCCAGCAGGGCCAGTGATCGGCGACCAAGTTAAGCCTTTGTATTTCCATCCTAATTCGTGGGCTGCTTGCAGCACCTGAAAAATGGCATCAGCTTGGTCGTTTGGATCGCGCACAACACCTTTTTTACCCACACGGGATCTGCCGACTTCAAACTGTGGCTTGACTAACAATACAGCTTCTCGGTTAGCTTGAGTTAGTTGCCACAAAGCAGGCAGAATTTTTGTTAAAGAAATAAACGATACATCGACCACCGCCAAATCAGGAATCGGGTCATTTTCGCCATATAGCTCATCTGGTCGTAGTTGCCGTAAATTGGTACGTTCCCGCAAAATCACCCGCGAATCATTTCGCAACCGCCAATCAACTTGCCCGTAACCGACATCAATTCCGTAGACTTGTTTTGCTCCAGCTTGCAAAAGACAATCAGTAAAACCACCAGTAGAAATCCCACCATCTAAACAAATACGCTCCGCTACCGGAATGGCAAATACTGATAAAGCTTTGGAGAGCTTTTCACCGCCTCTAGAAACAAAAGGCGATCGCTCTTTAATATTTATTTGAGCAGTAATATCAACTTCAGTCCCAGCTTTATCAACTAACTGCTGATTAACAGTAACTTCCCCCGCCTGAATTAGCCGTTGTGCTAAAGCGCGAGAAGCACATAAATTTAACTCTACTAATAGTGTGTCGAGTCGCTGTTTAGCCAATTAAATAGACTCTCCTGGTAAGATTAAAGCCAAAGCACGATTGATGATTTCTTCCCGGTTCACAATTTTTTCTAATTCATGGGCTTCATAACGACCTTCTTCTACTTTTAAGCAAGCCTCATCAATGGCATTTAAATAGGCTTCTGCTAAGATTTCTAACAATTAATTCTTCTGGTGTGAGATAATAACCCTCCGCTTTATGCCGCTTCTAGTTCAAATAAGACAAGCTAATGCGTTTAATCTATGAGCGATCGCATTCCTTAGCCAGTCGAATTCAACTGTTAAGTTTAAAATAGACGCCAAAGGACTTTTTCTTTCCTAACCAGTGGTTTAAGACTACGGAATATTTATTATGCCATTAAGACAACCTCGTTACAGCAAAGAAGAATTTGCTCGTCGCGGTGATGAGATATATGACTTTCAAGTGCGCCCACAAGTCGAAGCAAATAATTATGGCAAGATTGTAGCGATCGACATCGAGACAGGTGGCTGGGAAATGGATACTGATGAAATGAATGCCTCGAAGCGTCTTGAAACTCGCTACCCAGATGCACAAATCTGGTTTGTGCGTGTTGGCTCTCGCTATGTCCGTCGGTTCGGGGCTGGGCGCATCCACAAAACAAAATGATTATTGGAAGTGTGAATGCTGACTACGAGCCAACTATCGTTCTACGTATTTGTGGTGCTGACGCTAAAGTACATGAGCAAAGCGCCATTGTTGATACAGGTTTTAACGGTTGGTTATCCTTACCGCCAGATTTCATTGCTGCATTAGAGCTACCCTGGAAAAGGCGAGGACGAGCAATTCTAGGAGATGGTAGTGAATGTGTGTTTGATGTGTATGAAGCTATTGTTGTCTGGGATGAGCAATTACTAACCATTCCCATTGATGAAGCTGAGTCAGATCCACTTGTCGGTATGTCACTGATGGAAGGTTACAGATTAACGGTAGAGGCAATCGAAGGCGGTGTTGTTAAACTTGAGAAATTATGAGCAGTATAATGAGCGATTAGGAGTGATCGCTTTGTACAGCCTTTTCAATGCCTGGTAGAGTTCACAAAAAAGCGATCGCTCTTTACCAACACAGACAAAAGTGCGATCGCTATTTATATATATCGGGGCAGACACCTTGCCCACTTACAATCTAAATATCCTGTTCGCTCAACTCGCGTGTAATGTGATCAAAAGGTTCATCCACAAAAGCAGTATTAGCCACACCTGCTGCTGCTACTTGCTCCTTAATTAGATCCTTGAGAATCTGGATACCGCGAACCGTAGGACCAATAGGCACTCCTAGAGAATTGTAAGTTTCCCGTAGCCCTTGTAGCACTCGTTCATCCAACACATTTGTATTTCCTGCAACCAGCGCATAGGTGGCGTAGCGCAGATAGTAGTCCATATCGCGCAGACAAGCTGCATAACGACGAGTTGTATAAGCATTTCCACCAGGACGAATCAATTCTGGCAGTTCTTCAAACAACCTCAAACCAGCTTGCTTGACAAGTGCAGCCGCATTAGAATTTATCGCCGCCGCCGCTTGTACTCGTGCTGTACCACTGTCAAAGTAAGACTTTAGGCTATCGATCGCATTCCGGTCAAAATACCGACCAGCTAAGTCATAATTCTTAATTAAACTTGTTACCGCATCGCGCATTCCTTCTTCTCCCAATCATTGCTATTTATGGTTTGATATTTATTTGGCTGCACTTATGCACCAGTAAATTTTTGTGCTATTAAAAATAGATTCGGCACAAAAACAATTTATCCACTATCTATGGATTCTATGCCAAAGTTGACCCCTATATGATGAACTTTCCAGTTTTGTACAGATGATCCCTGAAAGGTTAATATAACCTGATAATCCAGATATCTGTAGCACAAACTACAAAATCAGCTAATGTCTAGTATTTAAGATATTTCTGGTGTGTCACGGTCTGATTGAGATCAGCAGGGTTAGGATGCAATGTAAGATTCTGGTTTTACTTTAGGAAATTGGTAGAGAAGGAGTAACAATGACGACACCCCAAGAACTCTTGAAGAAAATTCAAGATGAAAAAATTCAACTGATTGATCTCAAATTCATCGATACAGTAGGGACTTGGCAGCACCTCACACTGTACCAGAACCAAATCGATGAGACTGCATTCACTGATGGCGTAGCTTTTGACGGTTCCAGCATTCGGGGTTGGAAAGCGATCAACGAATCGGACATGACAATGGTACTCGACCCCAACACTGCTTGGATCGACCCATTCATGGAAGTGCCAACACTAAGTATAATTTGTAGTATTAAAGACCCCCGCACGGGTGAACCGTACAACCGTTGCCCACGCGTTATTGCCCAAAAAGCAATAGATTACTTGGTTTCTAGTGGCATTGGTGATACAGCCTTCTTTGGCCCTGAAGCTGAGTTCTTTATTTTTGATAGTGCTAGGTTTGCCCAAAATGCTAACGAAGGCTACTACTTCTTAGACTCCGAAGAAGGTGCTTGGAATTCCGGTAAAGCCGGTACAGATGAAAAACCCAACTTGGGTTACAAACCACGCTTCAAAGAAGGTTACTTCCCAGTCGCACCGACGGATTCTTTCCAAGATATCCGTACAGAGATGCTGTTGACAATGGCAGAATTAGGTGTGCCCATTGAAAAGCATCACCACGAAGTTGCTACTGGTGGTCAGTGCGAACTAGGTTTCCGTTTTGGTAAGTTGATCGAAGCGGCTGACTGGTTGATGACTTACAAATATGTCATCAAGAACGTTGCTAAGAAATACGGCAAAACTGTCACCTTCATGCCAAAACCAATTTTTGGCGATAACGGTTCAGGAATGCACTGTCACCAGTCCATCTGGAGAGACGGCCAACCTCTGTTTGCAGGTGATAAGTATGCTGGTTTGAGCGACATGGCGTTGTACTACATTGGTGGCCTTCTCAAACACGCACCAGCATTGTTGGCAATTACCAACCCCAGCACCAACTCATACAAGCGCTTAGTACCTGGTTATGAAGCTCCTGTTAACTTGGCTTACTCCGAAGGAAACCGTTCTGCTTCTATCCGTATTCCTCTATCTGGTAAGAACCCCAAAGCTAAACGTTTGGAATTCCGTTGTCCAGATGCTACATCTAACCCCTACTTAGCATTTGCTGCAATGCTTTGTGCTGGTATCGATGGCATCAAGAACAAAATTCATCCTGGTGAACCCTTAGATAAGAATATCTATGAACTTTCTCCAGAGGAGCTTGCAAAGGTTCCCTCAACTCCAAGTTCTTTAGAACTGGCATTGCAAGCACTAGAAAACGATCACGCTTTCTTGACAGAATCAGGCGTATTCACGGAAGACTTTATCGAAAATTGGATTGACTACAAGCTTAACGAAGCCAAGCAGTTGCAGCTGCGTCCTCATCCCTACGAGTTTTACCTCTACTACGATGCTTAATTCTTAAGTACCGTATCTATCTAAATATATAAGTTTTGCCACCCTAGAGGGTGGCTTTTTTTTCCAAAGTTGTCGGTTGAAATATTCACTCAAAAAATCAACCTTAAAACTCTTCAAACTTAGCTCATAGAGGCATGACTGGGCCCATAAATCATCCGACTGTTAGCATCTACCTTGCCTTGAATCGGGTTCCAGTAGTGGGATGCTTCTTCAGGAAGACCAAGTTCTTGTGCAGCCCGCATCAGCATTGATTGTTGGCGATTCTTGACTTGCTGATGTTCACGCACCATTAACGCACGAGATTTATCTGCGATAGACATAACCATAGTCCTCTCTATTTTGTGAATATATAATTATTGGTTTTTCTATAAACCAATATAGCAAAGATTCTGTAACATAAGCTACTATTTACAAAAATTTATATTTGCCTTTGCTGACAATATTAGGTATTTTTCCCCAAAGCTCGAAAAATCCTCCCTAATCTACCTTTGATGACCAAAATCATCTGGCTTTAGATTTGTCTCACCTGAGAGCCTTTACCTTTCCAACAGTAGATAATTTTTTCGTTACAATTGTTTACATATTAAGTAATCAAAACTTGAGCTATTTTTATGCCTGAGAGTTTAACTAAGCTGACTTATCAAACCTTTCAGCAGAGCAAAAATTACTTTGGTCTGGCTCACAAAATATTAAGTTCACGGTTGAGGAACCTGGTGTATCCGACACTTGAACAAAAGACCAAACCCATCCCGAATGAGGTTTTACTGAAACTTCAACAGAGATTGAATGAGTTGCTGGAAACAGACTGGCAAGATACCCAAAAAGGCGTCTATCCAGAAAGTTTATTGTTTGACAACCCTTGGGATGACTTTTTCCGCTACTATCCCTTGATATGCCTAGATTTACCTCAAATCTGGGAGCGGGTTAAACAACAGAATTATCAAGATTTTTCACCCGAAATTGACACAGATGGTTATCCCAGCTACTACGTCCAGAACTTCCATCATCAAAGCAATGGCTACTTGAGTGACTTGTCAGCCAATTTATATGACTTACAAGTAGAAATTCTTTTTGGTGGGGCAGCTGATGCGATGCGGCGGCGGGTTCTTGCTCCTCTCAAGCAAGGGGTGAAAGCTTTTGAATTGGTTACACCACGGCAAGCCCGTATTTTGGATGTAGCTTGTGGAACTGGGCGGACTCTAAAGTTGATTCGGGCAGCCTTGCCTCAAGCATCTCTGTTTGGCACAGATTTGTCACCAGCTTATTTGCGTAAAGCAAATGAACTACTATCCCAAATTCCAGGAGAACTGCCGCAACTTTTACAAGCCAATGCTGAAGAGTTACCCTATCTAGATAACTATTTTCATGCTGTAACTTCTGTTTTTCTCTTCCATGAGTTACCAGCAGCTGTACGTCAGACAGTCATTGAGCAATGCTTCCGGGTAACAAAACCAGGAGGAGTCTTTATTATCTGTGACTCAATTCAGTTGAGTGATTCACCTGAGTTGGAATATATGATGGATTCTTTCCCGGAAACTTTCCATGAACCCTATTACAAGCATTACACCACTGATAACTTGCTAGAACGTTTACAGAAAGCAGGCTTTGAGAATATTGAGACGCAAGTCCATTTTATGAGCAAGTATTTCATTGCTCATAAGCCAGCTTGAGATAAAACCTTCTCATTTCCTTTTCTTTAAATAAACTTTACCTAAAAAGGGCAAATGCGAAATTTTGCATCTGCCCTTGGGTGTAGAATAATTAAGAGGACTAAGAGGAGCTAGCAGATCCTTCTTAATATTTATTTCATTGCGAGCCATCTGCGAGGAAAAGGAAGCAGGGTGCAAGAGTAGGTCAAAAATACTAAGATTCGCTGCCAAGTGCAATAAACCTATACTACTTGTGCGAATCTATGCCCTAGATAAACTCAGATGCAACGAAAGAGATTTTATGCCTCGGCAAATGACGCCAAACAAACGCCGGAGCGAAGATCAATTATTTCCTGATATAGATAGCCAACTACTCAATGTATGAGAAAACTTATTTGGGAATAAAGTGGAGTTGCCTTAAGACTGTTTCCTCAACAAGCAAGATGTCTGAATTAGATGTACTTTAGATTCACTGATAGCCCAAGTAACATTTATTTCTAGAACAGTTGAGGATTGAGACACAAAGTTTCTCACTTGACATGAGCAACAGTTGTGTACCTTTTGAGAAGTTGGTGATGCTGTTGATCAAGGCAATTAATTTAATTCGCGTTTTGATCGCCAGGATTGGCACCAAGTATATATACAAAGCTTGCAGTTGAAATACTAAGCGATCGCTGAAGATTTTCGTGTGTCAACTGTATATATATCTGCCAGAAAAGCTGTGTAACCGATGTTAGCACAACACTGTATTTTCTGGTAATTTGTTTCTTTTGAAAAAAAGGCATTACATTAGGGTAGTTAAACCACAACATAGATATTTCCGGATTTTTACGTCACTTCTCTGCGCCCACTACCGCGATGACGTGGCGTATCATCTGAAGCTTGTTCAGATGCCGCCGAGAGCCACTGTTCCGAAGCAGGCGTGGAAAGCAGCCCATAGGATAAGTGATTGACCATTACGTGGCAGTTAGAAGCTAAGGGGCCGAACACCAGACTCGAAATTAAAAGTGAAATGGCAGCACGCATAGCAGATGTCTATTTTGGAACTCTCCACTTCACTGATACTTAGCTTTTTGATTAATATCCGGACAATTCATCAAAAAGTATTGTGTTTTACTGAAAATAAACTCTTCTTATCCATCGTTTAAATGTTCGACTAATAACCAATTACCAAAGTGGTTCTGATGACCCCATAATGTAATTAATTGTTCGTGAGGATAAGCGCTCAATTGCTCGTTGATATGCGATCGCAAAGTCACAAGCTGCCAATTTTGCCCTTGATATGCGGCTGGTGCTGTGACAGTGAATCTGTATTCCTGTTGATCCAAACGATGGAAAATGCCTTTGAAACAGTTACTTTCCCGAAGTAATGCCTTGCCAAAAGTAGAGTCAGGGGACTCATTCCACGATGGACAAGGGCAATCACCGCTAGCTGGATAGGCTTGTGGGTTATTTAAGTAATACAGTTGCCAGTGCAGCCAATCCGAATGATTGGGTGGAAGATTAAATAAAGGAATAATTGCTACTTTTGAGCGATTATCTTCCAATAAAGCCGTTTGCAGCGCCCTAACAGGTAAAGCCCTCGGTTGACAGTTTAATTCAACACACATCGCTGCTGCCATGCCCGCTGCTTGACCAATGCCCATAACCACGGGTTGTAATCTGGTGGCTCCATTGGCAATGTGGGAGACAGAAATATTTTTTTCACAAACCAAGAAACCATCTGTTGTGGCTGGAATTAAGGAATTGTACGGAATTGTAAAAGGAGTTCCAGTCCAGCGCCCCCCCCATTGGATAGATTTAGGTTGCAGTGGGAATTGAACGCCAGGATAATGATGGTCATTGGCGTAGTTACCAACTGCGATTGCATCTCCTGTCGTCGTCGCTTTGCGTATCTTGCTTCCAGGAAGTGGTACGCAAACACTCGCATCATTAAATATAGATGCTACTCTCCCTCCAGAAATCGGCAAAATATCCTGTTCTCGGACAGTAGTTAGCCCCACTAAGCGGCGGCTTTCCCGGTAATAAGGATGCAGTGCAAAAGCTGTAGGGGTGTGAGGAAATACTTTTTCTGCTAAACCATAACGACGACCAAGCTGATTTTGGATAAAATGGGCAAAATTTTGGCTGTGCCAGCGAGATTCTTGGATGAATTCACCTCTGGATACATCTGACTCTATCAAACGCCCTAATCCTTCGCCGTAGTCATTGCCACAGATTGGCCAATTCATCATGAATCGGCCACCAGGCAAACGTCCATAATTTAAAAATGTCTCTGCTCCATAGCCATCCCAAGCACCTGTAAACTGGGATGGATTATAGTTAGGCGCAGGTGGAATCTCTGGGGCGTTCGTTGCACCAAAGTCTTGCATAATCACTACATAAGTAGGCGCTTGCACCGGATATCTTTCAGTTAAAGAGTTAAAAGACACTGGGGCGCTGGGTTCTCCCCACTCAGATTGCAATTCCCAGCCCCAACGGTAAGGTATCTCACCTAAAGCCAATAAATCTCCCAATTCTGTGCCGTCGAGAATAATCTTGGCTGTGACAGCAAAATCAGCAAAGCGCACCCCAGTAATAGAATCACCCTGCCGGAGCACCTCTATTGGTACTTGCCCAGAAATCCAGTGCAAATTTGGCAATTCCTGCACCCAATCTGCAAAAATCTCTGCCCCAATCCGAGGATCGTAACTAAAAAAGCTTACCCAACTGTTATCTAATCCACCTGGCTGTCGTTGTCGCAATTCCTGCAAAAATGCACCCCATAACCCGGTTTGAAAGGCTTCTAATTCGTTGCCATCGGGTGCAGATACTCCAGCCGAAGTTAACATTCCTCCCAACCAAGGAAATTCACTCACCAGAATCGTTTTAGCTCCCCGTCGTGCCGCTTGGATAGCAGCCGCAGTGCCTCCGGTTCCCCCACCGACAACTAAGACATCAGCTGTGTATGTCTGATTAATCATTGCTCAACCTCACTGGAGTTTTGACATATTCTCCCCAGATAGCTTGGCATCAAACAAGATAAATTATTTTATTTTTCGGATACTGAGTATTAAAGCCTCTCAGACGAAAGTAGTAAAAGCGCTAACAAACAACAAATTATAATTCTTGATTCGATTTTTTGTGCTACGCCCGTAGGTGGGAAATTTAACAGGATTTTGCCTTACTGACAAGTTAGAAATACTCTTTTGATAGACAAGTAACCATATCTCAGTTATCTCGGTAGATATAAATATTGTATTTACATAGTTTGATTTTTAACGTCGTTCTACTTAGATAAGTTTCTCATGTCAGCAGAAAGCAACTGTTTTATCTAAATATCTATATACCGCTTTTTTAAAATTAAGATAATTTCAATTTCTGTACTCAGCTAGCAGAAAGATTTTAGCAGAGTTGTTACTTTTAATTTATGCATCAAAGAATACAGTATCTAATCCTTTAAGAGCAAGACTTACAAATAACTTCATTCTTGCTAGCTACATATAGGATTTAGGATTACATATAATAATGGCTCGATTTTTTAACCAAACTCATAAGAACTGATTTGTAGATATGAATAAATACAACTTGTATATACAGCTAAAGACAGAGGTTGTGACTATGCATTGGTATTTAAACTTAATATAAATCTAAAGTCTATGGACTACTAGTATCTAAGTAAAAGCCAAATAGTATGTTTACTAATTGTTTGAAAAGTAGTGATAAATTAAGTGCAAATCAAGGTGGTAATATCTCAAATGTTGAAATAGCACTTTTTATAGATCAAATCAAAAGTAATATCTGGCTATTTGGTATTCCATCTTGGCTTTTCGGAATAACCGATAGAAGTATAGCTGCATTTGCTGATGGTTACTTATCGCCCATAGAAATATTTCAGCTATTTACAGCCTCTTTCTTTTTTATAAGTTGGCTATATCTCAAGCCTGAGGAAAGCTTCAACAGTAATGATTTAGTCCCCAGCCAATATCAAGAATATCTTGCTCGAACTCAAGCTAACAAGCTTCAAGTAAAAAAGCTCCACATGATTAGCCAGGAGTATATTTTACCGTTTCCTTATATTTGCCAAATTTATCATCTATTGAACTTAAAACATTTAGAAACAGTTCATAACTTTAGCCTTAATAACCTGAAAATTTTCCAAATTAGCCACTTTCAGCCTACAAAGACTGGTGGAATAATCAAATTTCAAACAATATTAGACTCGCCAGCTAATCCTTTGAGAATTTGGCGACAACCGATTGTAGAGGTAGATTTAATATTACATACTCCCTACACTGTTGAACTGAGCATTCCAGTCTACAATCAGAAAAGGATAATTGTTATATTTCATGCATTTCCCTTAAATGACTCAGAGCATCAGTTCTTTGTAGATATTTATAGTGACCTAGAATGGCCAAAGCCATTATTACAAATAATATTGCACTTTGCTTCTTGTTTGACACTATTTGAGGATTTGCCCTATCTCAGGGCTTTAGCTAATAAAAACATAGGGCGTTTATTCAACTTAAGTAGAGCCTCAAATCACGAGACTGCATTGCTGTTTAAAAGATTCGTTGAGCTATATGGTTCGACTGGAGAACCAACTAAATTAATTGAAGGAAGGGAAGAGAGTTAGAGACGCGATTCATCGCGTCTGTACAAGAGTGGGGAATTAGAGACGCGATGAATCGCGTCTGTACAAGAGTTAGGAGTTTTTTGTTTAAGCGCGTGCTAGTAAAGGGGCAGCAGCTAGTAAAGTTTTGGTATAAGGGTGCTGAGGATTAGCAAAAATAGTTTTTGTAAGTCCAAGTTCGACAATTTTACCGCCATTCATCACGGCAATACGATCGCACAAAAATCGAGCTAACCAAAGATCATGCGTAATGAACAGATAAGTTAACTCAAACTCTTCCTTTAATTGCAACATCAAATCCAGCACTTGCGACTGCACGCTAGCGTCTAACATACTCACTGGTTCATCGCAGATTAAAAGTTTAGGGTGAGTAATCAAAGCACGAGCGATCGCAACTCTTTGCTGTTGTCCCCCAGACAAATCTGATGGATAACGTTCATAATACACTTTTGGTGGTGTTAACCCAACTTTCTCTAGCATCCACAAAACCTGTTCTTTTGCCTTAACGGAATCGGCTAGATTGTGGATAAATAAAGGATCAGCGATACTTTGTCCCACTGTCATCGCTGGATTGAGACAAGCATGGGGATCTTGAAAAACCATTTGGATTTGTCGCCGTGAGGAGCGAATTTCTTGACGCGACAGTTTAGTTAAATCTTGTCCTAAAAACTCAACTTTGCCACTCGTGGGACGAATTAGTTGCAAAATTGTTCGTGATAGCGTACTCTTACCACAACCTGATTCCCCGACTAAGCCGAGAATTTCTCCGGGATAAATATCCAGGTTTATACCATCTACGGCTTTAATTGTCTGCGCTTGTGTCTTAAACAGTCGTTCGATAAAGTTAGGTTCTATGGTGTAGTGTTGCTTGAGTTCTGTAACACTCAAAATTGGGGATTTATCATTAACAATCGGTAATTGCTTTTCTTCCCCACTCCCCACTCCCCATTCCCCACTCCCTATTTCATTTACTGCTTGAATATGTAAAGCTGCTTTTAAGAGCGATCGCGTATATTCATGCTGAGGGTGTCTAAATACGGTTTCTGTAGAACCCATTTCCACCATTTTGCCGTTGTACATAACGCCAATGCGATCGCAATACTCAGCCACCATTGCTAAATCGTGAGAAATCAGCAACAATCCCATGTTTTCTTCACCGCACAGGCGAGTTAATTCTTGCAATATCTGCGCGGAGACGGTGACATCTAAACTGGTGGTGGGTTCATCGGCAACAATCAACTTGGGGTTGAGGAGTAAAGCTAAAGCGATCGCTACCCGTTGGCGCATTCCACCACTAAACTCATGAGGATATTGATTCCAGCGACTAGCTGGAATATTTACTTTTGCTAAGGTAGCAAGTGCTTTTTTTTTGGCTTCCCGCGTTGATAATTCTGGTGAGTGCGCCTGAAGGGTTTCGATACAATGCTTACCAATCGTCATCAGCGGATCGAGGCGTGTCATGGGATCTTGAAAAATTAAGGCGATCGTTTCTCCCCGAAATTTCTGCAATTGGTTAGGCATCAAGTCAAACACCGACTGTCCTTGAAATGTCACCCGTCCTTCAATACGACTAGAGGCTGGTAGTAAACGCATTACTGCCCGTCCTATAGTTGACTTACCACAACCTGATTCTCCCACCAATCCCATTCTTTCACCTGGTTGCAAGGTGAAAGATACATCATCAACTGCCCAGGTTGCTTCTTCTCCACTCCGCGCAGGATAGGCAACTCGCAGATTTTCGATACAGAATAAGGCTTCACTCATAATTAGTTATCAGCCCTGAGCTACCAGCTTTTATAATTTCAAATTTAAGATAGTCTATCAGATTAGTAGTGAACCTCCGTTGTATGAACATCTTTATTGGGACTTCCAAGAAATAAATTATCCAATCTTGTGGGGTGGGCATCTTGCCCGCCT